>NZ_JAJDWC010000124.1 GCF_022825805.1 Phaeobacter sp. | reverse complement strand
GCAAAATCACTCCGGAGCAACTCGACCTCTTCGCAACCCTGAACCTGCCAAAACCGGCCTGACAGCCTGTTGTCGTCACACAAACGCCACTTCCGGGTGAAAAATATCAAATACTTACGCGATTAACTGTCGAACTTGGGTATCCTGGGCAGGAGGTCACTTTGCCCCGCTCTGGACATCTGAATCCGGCCCGCCATTTCCGCAACATCTCAAGCCTCGCGCGCTTCATTGATGAAAGCCACGATGCCGACGAAACCTATCAACTGCTGACACAGGGTGTGTGCCAACATTCGCAATGGGATCTGAGCAGCATTCAGGTGCTGGATCTCGAAGCGGGATTGGCGATCCCGATTGTCCGGCATGATCCCTTCAACCCCAGTGATCTGGCGGGGTTTCCAGGTTGGGACGCCCGCCTGAGCCCGGTTGGAAAAGTGCTGGAAAACGGAGAACCGCTGATCCTGCGCGATGCGGCGGCGCAGGATGAATTTCCCGGGTTCCAGGCTGATGCGATCCGCCGCAAATACCACACGACAGTGATCATTCCCCTTGAGGTGCGAGACGTTCACAGGCGGCAGATGGTGTATTCTGTGGCGTCGCGGCAGCTCGTGGATGTCGATGAAACAGACCTCAGTTTTCTACAATGTGTGGCTGAACTTGCCACCATCGCGGTGCGTAAGATGCGCAAACTGGAGCAACAGCAGAAACAGGCACAGCGCCTGCGTGCCATTCTGGAGCATATGACGGCCTCCTTGACCAAAACACTGGATACCGAAGCTGCGGGCACGCTTGCAGTCGGGTTAAGCAGCCTGTTTCCAGCCGGATGGCTCGCAGTTGATCTGACGTCTGGGCGGGGGCTGTTTGACCCAGATGTACCACCTCCGGTCGCGCTTGCCTCACCACGCCGAATGCCCGAAGAGCTGATCGCGGCAGCCCTGGCGGCGCGGGGCCTGGCCAGTGGCACAGAAATGGATCTGACAGTGGCCGGTAATGCCTTACGCGCAGAGGTGAGCCCACTGCAGATTGATGGCAGCCACGTGGGCGCATTGTTCTTCTTTCTAGATGCGCCGCTCAGCGATCACGAGCGTATCGCGGCGCAGGCAGGGCGGTTGGCGCTGTCGTCCTTCATCCTGCGCAGCTTCATTGATTTCAAATCATGTCGGGTGACAGCCAGACGGCTCATGTCGCGATTGTTCAGCGGCCATTGGCAAGATCGCGAAGAGCTCTTGGACGAAGCCCATCGGCTGGATTTCGATCTAGACGCGCCATTGCGCCTGCTAATGCTGCGAGTGCCGCAGACAGATCCAACCGAAGGTGTCGACGATGGGGTGCACAGTTTCATCCTGCGCACGGCGCAGTTGCTGTTTGGGCCAGCAGTTTCATGTTTGCTGGATGGTAATCTAATCTTGCTTCTGGATGACAGCAGCAGCGCGGCAGAAACCAAACAAGCGATGTTCTTGTCCCGCGTCCGATCACTATTGCCGCCACAGACAGGATTGGTGATGTCCGCGCAGGTGCAAAAGATCGAGCAGCTTAAGAAAGCGAAAGAGACGTGCGAGGCCACTTTGGATGTCGCGCAGTCAATGAGCGCGTCAGGCTGGGTGACGCCCGTGAATGTGGGTGAGTTTCCTGCGTTGATGGCCTCCGCCGAGATGCCAAAGGTAGAGGCGTTCCTCCAAAATGTGCTGCCAGAAGCGCTGACCGCTCCAGCCCGCAAGGCGGAGGTTGCTCTGCGCACAATCGAGACCTTCCTCGACACGGGACGGCGGTATCAGGAGGCAGCGGATCGGTTGGACATACATGTGTCGACCTTGCGCTACCGGCTTGAGCAGTTGAGCCACCAACATGGATTGAATTTCGACGATTCAGATAAGTGTTTTGAACTTGATCTGGCAATTCGACTGCACAGGCTGCGGTTTTCCTATGGAACGTAGCAATTTTATTTTCTGATCTTGCTAGAACCGGTGGAGGACTGACACCGTCTCCGGCTCCTAGTCTGCCTGCAACAGCACCAGACATGGACCACTACGGTGAGCAACAAGACACAAAATAGCGACGACAGGCAGAGGCAGCTGCGGCAAGCCTTTGGCAGTTTTGTCACCGGCGTGACGGTGGTGACAGCGCGGGACGCAGACGGCAATCCGATCGGCTTTACCGCGAACTCCTTTACCTCGGTGTCGCTGGACCCAGCGCTGCTGCTGGTGTGTCTTGCAGAAACCTCGGCCAATCTTGACCACTTCTCCCGCGCTGGTCGCTTTGCGGTGAATATCCTTAGTGAGGCCCAAAAAGATGTCTCAAACCGGTTCGCCTCCAAAGGGGCTGATCGGTTCGCGGATACGGCTTGGCACGAAAGCGCAGAGGGCACACCGCTGATCGATGGAGCCCTTGCCTGGTTCGATTGCTGCACCGACAACCTGGTGGATGCCGGGGACCATATCATCCTGATCGGCCGCGTTGCAGATTTCGGCGAAACCGAAGGCCGCCCTTTGGCGTATCTGCGCGGTCACTATCTGGATCTTGGTCTGGCAGAAGATGCCGCGGATTCCGTTTCCCATCATGGCGGTGTGCGGGTGGGTTGCCTCTTGGACTGCAATGGATCTGTGCTGCTGCGCAAAACTCCGGAGGGCTGGTCGCTGCCGATGGGTGATGTCTGCCCAGGTTTCCGCGAAGCGCGCCGGGCCTTGGAAAAAACACTCGCAGATCAGGGCATCGCGGCTGACTTGGGCTTTTTGTATTCGGTGTTCGATGCCCCGTCGGGCAACGCGACGTGGATGGTTTTTCAAGGTGATATGGAATTCGGGACGCTGGACAGCGATTTGCAGCTCTTCCCGACGGACCAATTGCCACTGCAGGAAATGGCGACACCACAGCTCCGGTCAATCCTACGCCGGTTTCAGAGCGAATACGTTGAGGCACGCTTTGGTCTCTACATCGATGGATCAAACCGCGCAGGTCAGATCCATGCCATTGAGCGCAGCGCCACACCATGGACCAAATTCATCACAGATCAGGAGCACGTCACGTGAACGCATTCACCGTAGACACTTTAACCGACAGCTGTTTGCCGATCTATGTAGGTGGCGCATACAGGGTTTCGGAAGGCGCGCCAATCGACTGCTTTGATCCTGCCAGCGGTGCAGTCTGGTGTCAGGTCCCTGATTGCACCGCCAGCGAAGTGGACGCAGCAGTTTCTGCCGCCCAGCAGGCAATGACCAATCCAGACTGGCGCGATATGACGCAAAGCCAACGCGGTCTGTTGATGCTGAAGCTGGCCGATCTCCTGGACGCCAATGTCGAACGGTTGGCCGAGATAGAAACCAAGGACAACGGCAAACTGCTGCGTGAAATGCGGGCGCTGAGCCAGGCGCTGCCTGTCGCCCTGCGCTATTTCGCGGGCATGGCGGACAAGATCGAAGGCACGACCATCCCGGTCAATAAACCCGATATGCTGAACTTCACTGTCCGCGAACCCGTGGGTGTTGTGGCCGTCATCATCCCGTGGAATTCCCCACTGTTCATGATGATGCGGGCCTTAGCGCCCTGTCTGGCCTGTGGAAATGCAGTCGTGGTTAAACCCTCGGAACATGCCTCCGCGGCAGCGGTCGCCTTTGCCGGATTGATGAAAGAGGCGGGTTTTCCTGATGGTGTGTTCAATGTGGTGACCGGCCTTGGCCACACCACGGGCGATGCGCTGATCACCCATCCCGGCGTCAACAAGATCGATTTCACCGGCGGGCCTGCAACTGGCAAGGTCATTGCCAAAAGCGCGGCCGAGCAATTGACCCCTGCAGCATTGGAACTGGGTGGTAAGTCTCCTCACGTGGTCTGCGATGATGCGGACCTGGATGCAGCCGCCAACGGCGTGGTCGCCGGGATCTTTGCCGCAGCAGGGCAGACCTGCGTAGCAGGCTCGCGCTGTTTCATCCAGGAAAGCGTCTATGACGAGGTGGTCGCAAAGATCATTGCCAAGGCCCGCGCCATCAACATCGGCGATCCGCGCCGCGATGACGTGCAGCTTGGCCCGCTGGCACTATGGGGCCAGGTCAAAAAGGTCGAAGAGTTCACCCAAAGCGCTATATCCGAGGGCGCCACATTGGCCTTTGGCGGCGGGCGGCCCGATGGCTTGGGCGATGGTTGGTTTGTTGAACCGACGGTTTTCACTGACGTGACCAATGATATGCGCATCGCCCGGGAAGAGATTTTTGGCCCGGTGCTCGCCATCCTCAAATTTCGCGACGACGAGGACCTGATGAGGCAAGCCAATGACAGCGATTTTGCGCTGGCCTCGGGCATTTGGACACGAGATCTCCAACGCGCGCTGCGCTTCATGCGCAGGATCGAGGCTGGCATGGTCTGGATCAACACCTACCGCAGCCCCTCTGTCATGTCTCCTTCGGGCGGACATAAAGATTCCGGCTACGGCAAACACAACGGCTTTGCCGCCATTGAAGAGTTCAGCCGCATCAAGACCGTCGTAATCGACTATTCCGGCGCCCAGCAAGACGCCTTTGTGATGCGGGTCAACAAGTAGGATATTTCCATGAAATTCTCTATCGTCATCAATATGGCTCGGTTTGATACCTCCAAAGGGATGGATCAGATTGCCGCCGAGGCCTTGGATTTGGTGAAAATCGCAGACCAAGGCGGGTTCGATATCGTCTGGACTGCCGAGCATCACACCATTGAGCTGACCATATCACCGAACCCATTCCAGCTGCTGGCCCATTGGGGCAACCACACCAAAAATGTACGGCTGGGTACCGGCGTTGTGGCCGCGCCCTACTGGAACCCGATCCGGCTGGCGGGCGAGGCCGCGCTTTGCGATATCCTAACCGGTGGGCGGTTGGAGTTGGGGTTGGGCCGCGGTGCCTATCAATATGAATTCGACCGCATGGCAGGCGGTATGCCGCAGGGCGAAGGCGGCAGATATCTGCGCGAAATCATCCCCGCAGTCCAACGTTTGTGGGAAGGCGATTATGCCCATGAAGGCGAGATCTGGAACTTCCCCTCTGTCGCCTGTGTGCCCAAACCCCTGGGCAAAGCACCCAGAATGTGGGTGGCTGCACGGGATCAAAACACATTCGAATTCGCGCTGAAGAACAACTGCCATGTGATGTCCACAGCACTGCGCAAGGATTTTGCCGAGGTCGAAGATCTCGAAAACAAATTCCAAGCAGCCAAAAAGGTGGCTGGCAATCCGGCCGGGCTCAGCCATGCGACGCTGCGAGTTTGCTGTGTTTATGATGATCCTGCCGTGTTGGATACCGCGGTGGCATCGGTGGTCAACTTTGGGCGGAACTTCGAAAACCTGTTCAAAAACGCAGGGTCCGTGTCAAACGGATTCCCCGAGCCTGTTGATTTCAACACGGTGGCAGCCCGCGGCGAATACCAGCCAGAGAACCTGAAGGAAAACCTGCTGTTTGGCACGCCAGATGAAATCATCGCCAAACTTGAACGTTATCAGGCGCTTGGCATCGATCACATCATGATCGGCCCCACTTTCGGGTTGCCCCATGACGTAGCGCAGCGCACGGTCGAGCTGTTTGCAGACCGCGTGATTCCGCATTTTCGCGCTCAGAAAGCCGCATAAAGACGGCTTCGGCGCATCACCCACGCTCCAGTCTACCTTAGGGAGGAAATCATGACTGAATGCAAAACCGGCGCGGCGTTGAGCCGACGCAGATTTCTAACGACATCCCTGGCAGCGGGCGTGTCTGCCGCAGCATTGGCGGCAGGCACCGGACGGGCCTGGGCGGCAATAGATCTCTCTGGGCGAGAGATGGTCTTTGCCAGCTGGGGCGGCAGCTACCAGGCCGCGCAGGAAGCGGCCTATTGCAATCCGTTCATGGCTTCGACTGGTGCGCTGGTGATCCAGGATGGCCCGATGAGCGGCTCCAAACTGCGCACTATGGTGGAAAGCGGTGAGCCGATTTGGGACGTGGTTGATGTCACTGACACCTTCCTCTTTGCCAATGAAGAGCTGTTTGAAGACCTCGATTTCAGCACAGTCGATGCGAGTGCATTGGATCAGGCCTATGTGCATGACAAGGGCATCGGCTGCATCGTCTGGTCCTACAACATCGCCTTCAACACCGATGTAGTGGGCGAAAACACTCCGCAGAGCTGGGCAGATGTCTTTGATGTCGAAAAATTTCCGGGCAAGCGGGCCCTGCGCGACCGCGCCTATCCCATGATGGAAATTGCCCTGATGGCGGATGGCGTGGCACCGGAAGATCTCTATCCCCTCGATATCGATCGCGCTTATCGCAAGTTGGACAGCATCAAGGATCACGTCATCTGGTACAGCTCAAACTCCGCCGCGCAGCAGTTGTTTGCCGACGGTGAAGTTGGTGTCGGGGTGCTGCTGAACGGGCGGACCTTCGATGTCAACAAGAAGGGCGCACCAGTCAATCTGACTTGGAACCAGAACATCCGCTCGATTGATTATCTGGTGATCCCCAAAGGTGCCCCAAACGCCGAAGTGGCACAGCATTTCATGAATGCCACAGTGGACGCGGACAATCAGGCCCTGATGGCCAACACGCTCGCCTATGCGCCAGTGAACCCTGCCGCATTCGATAAGGTCGAAGACAGCGTTGTACCCTGGTTGGCGACCACGCCTGAAAACGCTGAAAAAGGCTTCTTGATTGACGCCGCCTATTGGCGCGACAACCTTGGCCCACTGACCGAGCGTTGGAACGAATGGAAGCTGAGCTGACAACAGCGCAGCCTGCGCAGGCGTGGCGATTGCGCGTGTGACACATGATCCAAAGGGCAGCGCTCTCCCGGGCAGGCCAAAGCTTTAATTTTGGCAAAAACCGGGAATAGGCGCTGCCTGGCGCGCATATCTGTGCGTTGGCCAAGACGAAACATCCTTCTAGACGACAGGAGATTCAGTGCGATGACGGCGGGGAACCGTACTCTCTGGCTCTTGATACCAGCGGTCTTGCTGATCGGGGTCTGTTTCCTATACCCAGTCAGCTGGCTCTTGCAGCGCAGTGTTTCAGAACCGGTTTGGGGGCTGCAAAACTACGCCACCATTTTCTCACGAAGCATTTACCTCGGCGTTTTATGGAACACGATCACCATCGCTGGTGTTACAACGGTTCTATGCGCCCTGATCGGATTTCCGGTGGCCTATTCCATGGTCCATGCGCGACCCCGGATCCGCAAACTATTGATTTTTGTGGTACTGATCCCGTTCTGGACCTCTATCCTAGTACGCAGTTTTGCCTGGTTGGTGATCCTGCAGCGCGGCGGCATTATCAACGATATCCTGACAGGGATTGGCCTGATCGCTGAGCCGATGGATCTGGTCTATAACCGCTTTGGCGTTCTGCTGGGCATGGTGCAGGTGCTGCTGCCGTTTATGGTTTTCCCACTCTATGCGGTCATGGCCCGGATCGACGGGTCGTTCTTCCGGGCTGCCACCAACTTGGGCGCGACACCCGTCAGAGCATTCTTCAGGGTTTACCTGCCATTGTGTCTGCCGGGCCTCGGCACCGGGGCAATGCTCGTTTTCATTGTCGCGCTTGGCTATTTCATCACTCCGGCCCTTTTGGGTGGACGCGGTGACATCATGATTGCGCAGCTGATCTTTGAACGCATTGACGAGTTTGGAGATTGGCCGCTGGCTTCAGCCCTGGCCATCGTGCTGCTGGTCGGCACTGGATTGCTGTTTGCGATCATCAAGGGCGTCTCCAAACTGCGCCGGGGGCGGATCTGATGTTCTATTCTGCAAAGTTCTGGGGCGCCTTGCGCGGCGTCATCAACGTGATGCTGGTGGTCTACATGCTGGCCCCTCTGGTGATCATCTTTGTGATCTCATTCAGCTCGGCCCTATACCTGACCTTTCCTCCGCCTGGCCTGTCGCTGCAGTGGTACGAGAAGATGTTCAGCAACCCGACCTGGACACGAACCCTAGTGACATCGCTGAAGATCATGGTGCCAGCTGCAATTGTCGCAACCGTCCTGGGCACAGCCGCCGCCTTGGCGCTGAGCCGGATGGAAAGCAAATGGGCGTTGGTGATCCGCGCTGTACTGATGGCGCCGCTGGTGGTGCCAGTGATCATCACCGCCGCGGCGATCTTTGGTGTGTTCCGGATTTGGGGGCTTTATGGGTCTCTGTCAGGGCTGATCCTCGCCCATGTGATCCTGACACTACCCTATGTCCTGTCAACGGTCAGCGCCAACCTCGCCGTGTTTGACAAACGCCTGGAAGATGCCGCCGCCAATTGCGGCGCACCACCCTGGACGGCCTTTCGCCGCGTGACACTGCCGCTAATTTCCCCCTCGGTCATGTCAGGCATGCTGTTTGCAATGGTAATTTCCTTCGACGAACTGGTGGTCTCCCTGTTCCTGTCCACCCCGCGGGTCCGGCCTGTGACAGTCCAGATGTGGTCCAACATCAAAGGTGACACCGATCCCACCATCGCTGCCATCGCCACCGTATTGTTTTTATTCTCTCTGCTGGCCTTGCTGGCAGATGGGCTGGCGCGGCGTCGTTCGGGGCGTGAGCCTGGACTGTAGATCCTGAGGATGGATGAATGACTGACTCTCTTTTGAAACTCACCGATCTTGGCAAAGCCTATGGTCTGATCAACGCAGCCAAAGATATCAACCTGGATGTTGCAGACGGCGAATTCGTCACCTTCCTCGGTCCATCCGGATCCGGCAAAACAACCACGTTGATGATGGTCGCAGGCTTTACCACACCAACCGCCGGCGGCATCAGCCTGAACGGGCAACCGCTGGACCCGATCCCCGTTTGGAAACGCGACATTGGCATGGTTTTTCAACACTATGCGCTGTTTCCGCATATGACCGTCGCACAGAACATTGCCTTCCCATTGGAAATGCGCGGAGTGGCCAAACGCGATCGCCGCACCAAAGTGGAAGAGGCCATGGAGATGGTCGGACTTGCAGGATTTGGCCAACGCCTGCCCAAAGAGCTGTCTGGTGGACAACAACAGCGCGTCGCGCTGGCACGGGCCATGGTGTTCAAACCCAGATTGTTGCTGATGGATGAACCACTGGGGGCGCTGGATAAAAAACTGCGTGAACACATGCAGTTGGAGATCATGCATCTGCACAAGAACATGGGGACCACGGTGCTCTATGTGACCCATGATCAGGAGGAGGCGCTGGTGATGTCGGATCGGATTGCCGTGTTCAACCAGGGCCGGATTGAACAGGTGGGCGCCCCCCGCGATCTTTATGAAGCGCCCGAGACGAAATTTGTTGCTGATTTCATTGGAGAAACCAATTTCATCGCAGGCCAGGCCGCGGGCTGCGGGAATGGCTGTGCCTCAGTGCGTGGCCTGAACGGCCAGCTGGGTGCACCATTGGTGGATGGGGCCGCTGCCGTGCTCGCGGTGCGGCCAGAAAGGTTGCGGGTGATTAGTAACACAACGCCAGGCGCAGAAAACACGCTCACAGGCACGGTGAAAGAGCTGATCTACCTCGGTCAATCCCGCAAGGCGATCATCGCGCTGGAAGACGGAACAGAAGTCGCTGCCCTCGAACAGGCCGCCCAGGCCGAAGCCACAGCGCTTGCCATCGGCAGTCAGGCCACCCTCAGCTTCCGGGCCCGTGACGCGAGGATTCTGGCCGATGTTTGAACGTTCCGCCGATGTGGCGCTGAGCTTTCGCGACGAAGGTTCCGGCGATCCGGTGCTGTTGATCCACGGGGTTGGTTCGGATCTGGAGAGCTGGGATGGCGTGCTGGCGCATCTGTCACAGCATCGCCGTTACATCCGCTTTGACCTGCGCGGCCATGGCGCATCTCGGCGAACACCTGGACCCTACACTCTCGCGGGCTTGGCCGATGACGCCGTCGCCTTGCTGGATCATCTGGGTGTTCAAACTGCCTCGGTCATCGGGTTCTCATTGGGCGGCTTGATTGCCCAACAAATTGCGCTGAGTCACCCAGAACGTTTGCGTTGCGTGACGCTGGTTTCCTCCGTCGGTGGACGCACACCCGAGGAACAGGACCGCGTGAACGAACGCGCCGAAACCCTCGCCCGCGACGGCGCGCTCACTCATCTGGCCAATGCGGTCGACCGCTGGTTCACACCCGCCTTCGTCGCGCAACATCCCGAGGTGCTGGAGGCACGCAGGCAAAAATCGCTGCAGAACGACCCCGATTGCTACGTTGCAGCCTATAGGGTGCTGGCGGGCAATGATCTCGGGGCAGAACTACACCGCGTTACCGTGCCCGCACTCGTGATGACCGGCGAAAACGACATCGGCTCATCCCCGCGGATGTCGCGTTTCATGGCGGACCGCATTCCAGACGCACAGCTGCACATTCTGCCTGATTTGAAACACTCCGTCCTCTTGGAAGCACCGAAACACGTGGCAGGCCTGATTGAACCCTTCCTCGTCGCCAACGGCGGCCCAACAGAAAAGATCACGACATGACCCCAGAAGTCCGCAAATATGTTGCCTGGATAGAAGACATCCTGATTGAAGGCCACAAACCAGCCAACCCACCCCTGCGCATGGCTGCAGTAGCCGCGGTGCTGAAAAACCCCTGGTCCGGTCGTTTTGTCGAGGATCTAGCACCAGAAATCCATGCCTATGCACCTGTGTTGGGCGAAGAAATGGTGAACCGCTTGATGCCTCTGGTCGGGGGCGGCGATCAAGTGCAGGCCTTCGGAAAATCGGCCATTGTTGGCGTCAATGGCGAGGTCGAACACGGTTCTGCCCTGATCCACACTTTGCGTTTTGGCAACTTCCTGCGCGACGCCGTCCAGAGCAGCGATTTCATCCCGTTCTCTAACAAACGCGGCGGGCCCGGCAATTCCATTACCATGCCGTTGAAACACATTCATGAGGGCGGAGCGCGCTCTCATTTCATGACCGTAGAATTCAACATCCCCGATGCGCCAGCCGCAGACGAAGTTTTGATCGCCATTGGTGTCGCCACCGGAGGACGGCCGCATCATCGGATCGGCGACCGCTTCCAGGATATGGAGGACATGGGTCACGACCAGACAACCCGGCCGAGTTAACCACCCCGCCCTAGGGTGAACCCCCGTCCACCCACCAAAATCACCAATAGGGTCATCCGCGCGCACAATCGCGGGTGGCCCCTTGCGACTTCGGCAGCACCCGGTGTGCAGAGGATTGGTTTTTTCTCAACCAGAAAGCCGCTATATTCAAAAGCGGTCTCCGCTAGGTGGTGGACCACTCGATCTCGACCCATCCCGTCGATCTAAACCCCGATTGAAAACACCAAGTCATACAGGGAACGCACATGACAACGATCCAGAAATGCGCCGCGATCATTGTGCGCGACAAACGCCTGCTCGTCGTTCGCAAAGCCTCGACCGATGTGTTCATTTCACCGGGCGGCAAAATAGACCCGGGAGAGACACAAGAAGACTGCTTGCGCCGAGAAATCCGCGAGGAGCTGGGCGCAGAGGTTGCAGGTTTTCGCTTTTTCGGGACCTTCACCAATGCCTCAGCTCTGGAAGCGGGTTCCGTCACCATCTACGCCTATCTCACTGATGTCTCACAGGATTTGGTACCGATGGCCGAGATTGCTGAGCTGGCCTGGGTCGGTGGGCCCAATACCAGCCCAAACATCAAAATCGGATCGGTCTTTGCCGACCATGTCATACCGGAGCTGGCAAAAGCGGGGATCATTGATGCCTGATGCAACCCGCCAAGGGCCGCATCAGATGCACATCAATCCCGAAACGCGGCACCCAGGCTATAGCGCTTTGGTGCGCAAATCAGTCAGCACCTCGGCAACCGACTGTTTGGGCTGCAAATCTGGTACAGTTCCGGTCATCCGCTGGAAAAGATCGAGATACCGATCACGGGCCTCTGCCAAGATCTGCGGTGTGACGTAGGTCGATGGATCCGCATTGCTGCGAACATCAAAACCCGCCTCGACAATCTGGCGGCGAATAAATTCCTTGTCCAAGGCTGCGGGCTCCTGCCCCTGCTCCAACCGCGCCTCGTAGCTGTCGCGCAGCCAGAACCGGGAACAATCCGGGGTGTGGACCTCATCCACCACGACCAGGCTGCCATCTTCAGCAACGCCCATTTCGTATTTGGTGTCCACAAGGATCAAACCGCGTTCGGCGGCGACACGCTGGCCCATTTCAAACATGCGAAACGCCGTATTGCTGATCTCTTCCCAAAGAGCCGCTGCCGATTTTCCCGATTTCGCCGCATATGGGTCCAACCATCCCTGCTGCAAGATCTCTTGCTGTGATATTGGCCGGTCGCCATGGGCTTCCTTCGTTGTCGGTGTCAACAAGGGATGGTCAAAACGCTGGTTTTTCACCATACCTTCTGGCATCTCCAGACCGCAGATCTTCCGGTCCAAATGCTGGTAGGCATGCCAAGCCGAGGTGGTGGTGCTGCCAGTCAGATATCCGCGCACGATAATCTCCAACGGGAGGACATCAACCGAGCGCACAAGCGCAACATTGGGATGCACCACATCGACCAAATGATGCGCAATATCCAAAGCATCAAGCTGGGCAAACCACCAGGCTGCCAATTGGTTGAGCACTGCGCCCTTGTCGGGCACCAATCCCAGCGCCCGGTCAAACGCACTAACCCGATCCGTCACGACGAGCGCCCGATGCGCTCCGAAGCCAAAACTGTCCCGCACCTTGCCGCGATGAACAAAGTCAGCGCCCTCAAAGGCGATATGATCAATCTGCGCTCTAGCTGTGGAGCCTCAATAGGTTGTTCCGATTTAATCGTAACCGGCTGATTGGTGGTTTTGATTTTAGGGCCGCGTGTGGTCTGTGCCAATTGTAGAGATGTGTCCAGACGGGCAGATCGGCGGCGCGGTCGTC
>NZ_JAJDWC010000118.1 GCF_022825805.1 Phaeobacter sp. | reverse complement strand
TGTGAAGAACAAAGCGAAGGACGGGCTGTACTACTGGGTGTATGCAGTCGTGATCCCCTATGAAGGCGGATATTTGTCGGCCCGGCTCAAGCCAAGCAGCGCCATGTTTGACACCATTCGCAAGATCTATGCCGATCTGCTGGCAGCCGAACAGTCCGAAGATCTGTCGCCCGAAGAAAGCAAAGAGCGCTTGCTGTCGATGATCACCAACCTCGGATATGAGGACTATCGCCATTTCGCCACCCAAGCGCTCTGCGAAGAGCTGATTGCCCGCGACCAGGGACTGGGACAGGAGCCTGATCGCACGATCCTCAGCCTGCGCCAGATGTCCGAAAACGCACAAGCGCTCGTGGCTGAAACCGAAGGGCTGATCAAAGACTTCGATGCGATGCATACGATCCCTCACAATCTGCGGGTCATTGCGTCTCGGATTGAGCCCGCTGGTGGTCCGGTCACGGTGCTGTCCCAGAATTATGGCGCGATGTCGCGCGAAATGTCTGATTGGTTCGAATCGCACGTAATGGGCAAAGACAGCAACTTTGCCCAAATCAAACGGGCGGTCGGAGATTCGCTGTTCGTCAACTCCATGTCCCGTATCCTCAATGAATGTGATCGGCAGTTGCAGTCCGAACGCCGGGAATCCGGGCAATTTGACATCGAAAAAGAGCGTCAGGTTTTATCTGACCTGTCCAACCAGCAAGAGGCCGGTGCCAAGAAGCGGTTGGACCAGGTTGATCGTGAAGCGTTGCGGATCACCCATGCCTGCCAGGTCATGCATCGCCACTTCCTCGGGCTGAGCTCGACACGGGTGCTGTGTAAAATCGAAAGTGCCCGCCTGCCGGAATCCGGCGACACGCTGTCTGACATCATTGATCAGCTCGGTGTATTTCAGGAGCGAATTTCTCATCGCCTTGAAACGATCGGAAAACTCAGCAACGCGATCCGCGGCGTCGAGTAAATTCCCCACAGTTTGAGAGAACAAGAGAGGTGGCTTTTGCCGCCTCTTTTTTGTGCAGGCCCTGACAGGCGTTGCAGTGGCCCGCGCAATACCCAAAAGTTCCCCCATATCGTATCAAGCACTCACCGGTGGGCACAAAAAACCAGCCAAAGCTGTCGGGATCTTGACACGGCAGGCGTCGCGTTACCGCCCGAGAGATCTTTGCCGTTGCCATGAGAGCAAGGCCTTGCGATACCAAATAACATGGATGCATTTCTTTATCAGGCGACCATTTATCTCGCCGCCGCAGTGATCGCGGTCCCTATTGCTGCGCGCTTGGGTCTGGGGTCGGTCCTCGGCTACCTTGCCGCCGGTATTCTGATTGGACCCGTGTTTGGTCTTGTTGGCAGCGAAGCCGAAGATCTCCGACATTTCGCCGAATTTGGCGTCGTCATGATGCTGTTTTTGATCGGTCTGGAGCTGGAACCCAGAGCGCTTTGGGCCATGCGGCACAAGCTGATCGGTCTTGGTGGCTTGCAGATCCTGCTAAGCACAGTCGCGTTGATGGGGGCCGCGATGTTAGCGGGCGAAACATGGCAGGTCGCATTGGCGATCGGCCTGGCGTTGTCGCTGTCCTCAACCGCGATCGTTTTGCAGACACTCTCTGAAAAAGGTTTGATGCGCACAGGCGGCGGGCGCGCGACCTTTTCCGTGTTGCTGACCCAGGACATCGCCGTCATCCCGATTCTGGCCCTGCTGCCCTTGTTGGCCATGAAAGGAACCGCGCATTTTAATGGCGACGGCTCCATTTCCCGCCCCACCGAAGAGGCTCATGGCCACGGCGCCCACGCAACCCTGTCCCTGGTCGAAGGTTTGCCAGGCTGGGGTGTGACGTTGGTCACAATTGCAGCAATCGCTGCGATCATCCTGGCAGGGGTTTACCTAACTCGGCCGGTGTTCCGCTTCATCCATGCCTCTAACCTGCGCGAGATGTACACTGCGCTGGCCTTGATGATTGTTGTGGGCATCTCGTTTCTGATGACGCTGGTTGGCCTGTCCCCAGCGCTCGGTGCGTTTCTGGCGGGCGTCGTGCTGGCCAACAGCGAGTTTCGCCACGAGCTGGAGAGCGACCTCAACCCCTTCAAGGGACTCTTGCTTGGCCTTTTCTTCATCACCGTTGGCGCGGGTATCAACTACCGGCTTTTCCTCGCAGATCCCGGCGATCTGATCGGGCTTGCGCTGTTGGTGATCATTGCCAAGGGGCTGGTGCTCTACTTTGTTGGCAAAGCTTTTGGTCTGACCCGTCGGGATCATTGGCTATTCACCCTTGGCTTGGCACAGGCCGGGGAGTTCGGCTTCGTCTTGCTCGCATTTTCGCGGCAATTGAATGTTGTGCCGCCCGCATTATCGGAAAAACTGCTGCTGGTGATCGCGCTGTCGATGCTGATCACACCACTGTTGTTCATCCTGTATGATCTGTTGTCGAAATACGCCACAGAAACCCCGACTGAGGATCAGGCCGACGAAATTGATGAGCAAGGCCCTGTCATCGTCGCTGGCATTGGCCGCTTTGGTCAGATCGTCAACCGGCTGGTGCGGGCCAGCGGGTTTAACACGGTCGTGCTCGACAGCAATATGGCGTCCATCCAGCTGATGCGCCGCTTCGGCGTCAAAGGTTTCCTTGGCGATCCAACCCGCCCCGAATTGTTGAAAGCCGCCGGTATTGCCAAGGCTAGCGTCCTTGTTGTCGCCCTGGATGATCGTGATGCGAGCCTGCGCCTGGTTTCCCATGCGCGGCGCAACTACCCGGACCTGCACATCGTGGCCCGCGCCTATGATCGCAATCATGTTTATGCGCTCTATCGTGCAGGTGCCGATGATATTGTCCGCGAGGTGTTTGACAGTTCTCTGCGGGCAGGCCGCTACGTGCTGGAGCAAATCGGACTGAGCGAATACGAGGCCGCGCAAGCCGAACAGACTTTCTATGCACACGACCGCAAGACCATCAGAGATTTGGCGAGCCATTGGGATCCCGACAAATCGACCAGCGAAAACCCGGCATATATCGCCAGAGCGCGGGAGTTGGAAAAGGATCTCGAAACCGCGCTGTTGGAAATGGTCGAAGAACGCGCCAAATCCTCGGGGCGCTCTGCCTGATCGACCAAGCTGCCGAAGCGACCAAGTATCGCCCATCGGTAAAAGGAACGCATTGGATATGCGTCCTAGGTGCGCGCCCTTTATGTCGACTAAAATGTCTAGCTCGCAGCCGTTAATCAGGCGGCTACGATACGCCCCAAAAAGGGCAAACACTCAAAGTTGTGGTAAGTGATATCGCCGCGACAGGATCTGCCGCGCCAGACCATCAACCGTCTGAAACGCCTGCTTCGGCAAATGTTGCCATGCCACTGTGACAGGCGACAGCGCCCCGCAAAATCTGGATCGCCAGCGCAGCGCCAGAGCCTTCTCCCAATCGCAGGTCGAGCGTCAAAAACGGAGGCTTGCCCAGGTGCTTCAACAGCGCAGCATGCGCGCCCTCTGCGCTTTGGTGTCCGGCAACCGCATGATCCAGAGAGTTAGGATCCAGACGCGCCAGACATGCCGCGGCGGCGCAACAGATGAACCCATCTAGAATCAGTGGGATGCGCATCATACGCGCCGCAACCATCGCACCTGCCATTGCGGCGATTTCACGGCCCCCAAGCCTGCGCAGAGCCTCCAGACCATCGTTGATATGCGGTCCGTGTTTTGCGACGCCCTCAGCAACCACGCGGGTTTTGATCGCCAGGCCCGCATCATCCACACCGGTGCCACGGCCCGTCCACTCTCCGGCATCGCCACCAAAAAGCGCACAAGCCAGCGCAGCCGCAGGCGTGGTGTTGCCGATGCCCATTTCTCCGACCACAACAAGGTCGGCCTCTGGATCAACCGAATTCCAGCCGATTTGCAGAGCAGACAGCAGCTCTTCCTCTGTCATCGCCGCGTCCTGGGTGAAATCCTGTGTCGGGCGGTCCAGTTCGATGCTGTGCACATCCAGCCGGGCCCCGGCCATCTTCGACAATTGATTGATCGCAGCGCCACCATTTTGGAAGTTGGCCACCATCTGCGAGGTCACTTCGCCCGGAAACGCCGAAACGCCCTGCTGAACCACACCATGGTTGCCCGCAAAGATGATCACCTGGGGTGCGGTGATCATGGGCCGTGCGGCGCCACGCCAGCTTGCGTACCAGATTGCAAGATCCTCCAGGCGGCCCAAAGACCCCGGCGGTTTGGTGAGCTGCGCGTTGCGCTCTGCCGCGGCCGTTTCGGCTTCGGAGTCCACGCCTGGCGCCTGAGCCAGCTGGGCGCGGAAGTGATCAAGTGAAAACAGCGGAGACAGCATTCAAAAGCCTCATTGCATCCAAGGGGGGGCCGCAGGTAAAGCGGTTTAACCGTATGTACCTGTTCCCAGTCACACCGCAAGTCCTGCCAGAGCCATGCTTATGCCAAAAAACGACATGAAGATTATAGATATCCTACTTTCCCTCGTTCTCCTAACCCGTTTACCACTACCGCATTTGGACAAAAGCGACTTCGCAAGACAAGCACAGGCTGTATGGGCCTTCCCATTTGCAGGTCTAGCTGTTGCTTTGCCCGCTGCAGCTATAGGTCAGATTTCACTCTCTATCGGGCTGCCGGCCGTTGTTTCTGCAGGGCTGATGATCGCAGTTTTGATCCTGCTCAGCGGTGCCATGCACGAAGATGGGTTGGCCGATACCGTGGATGGTTTCTGGGGCGGTTTCGACCGCGGCAGGCGATTGGATATCATGAAAGACAGCCATATCGGAACCTATGGCGTCTTGGCGCTGATCATCGGGATCGGATTGCGCTGGGGGGCGCTCGCTGCTTTGATCCCCGTGACCGGCGTGTGGATCGTGATTGCCACCGCGATGCTGAGCCGGGCCATGATGCCTGTCTTGATGGCGCATATGCCCAATGCACGCCATTCCGGCTTGTCGCAGTCGGTGGGTAAGCCAAAGCCCACTCGGGCCTATGTTGGTGTTGGTGTCGCGCTGATTGGGGCGATCGCTCTGTTGGGCAGCAGCGCTATTGTAGCCACTGGCGTAATGTTGGTTGCTGCCGCAGCGGTTGCCAAACTAGCGCGCGCAAAGATTGGCGGACAAACCGGCGATGTGCTCGGCGCGACGCAGCAGATCAGCGAAATTGCCGGGCTGTTGTGCCTGCTCGCACTCTACGTCTGAGCCCAAAAAAAAGCGCAGGGTCTCCCCTGCGCTTCTTGTTTATCTGGCCTTAGGCAGCGCGGGATGTCAGGACATCATCGACTTGTTTCGCCGCCGAAATCTCATCACCGCCAGAAACCGCTGCAACTTCGCGGGTCAGACGTTCCAGCGCCGCTTCATAAAGCTGCCGCTCGGAGTAGCTCTGCTCTCGCTGGTCATCTGTGCGGTGGAGATCGCGCACAACTTCAGCAATCGAAATCAAATCGCCTGAATTGATCTTTTGCTCATACTCCTGCGCCCGACGGGACCACATGGCACGCTTGACCTTCGCCTTGCCTTTCAGCGTGGTCATGGCTTTGGCAATCACATCTGGCGAGCTAAGGGACCGCATGCCAATTTCGGTTGCCTTATGAGTCGGCACCCGCAGGGTCATTTTGTCTTTTTCAAAGGTGATCACGAACAGTTCTAGCTTGAACCCAGCCACTTCTTGTTCTTCGATGGAGATGATCTGTCCCACGCCATGTGCAGGGTACACAACATAATCATCCGGCCGAAATTCGGGCTTTTTCGTCTTGGTCATACAGGTCTTTCCTCGCTATGTGCCGACATCAGCGTCGGCCGTGCTGCGACACGGCTGGGTTCCGGCGACAGCCGGATCTGCGCTCCCTTACATGTCACAGAAAAGCCGCCTCTGTGGCCATGCGCTTTCCAACGCACGGTCAAGGCGGGCATTCGGTTATATCGGTCTACCGCTTTAGCATAACATAATTTTGGGCCTGAAAAAAGCCGATGGCCCATGGCGGTCAATGAGATAAAAAGACATCACACAAAAAACTGGCAATGCACTGATTACAAAAGGCTTTTGTCCGAAAATACAAAAACGGCACGGCGGTTTGGTGCGCACGTGCCGTTTCAAGAAGCTGTGTTCCACACAAGATGGAATCATTCAGGGTGTTAGCCGCCTTCGCCGGGCGCCTCAGAGAAGTATTTCTCCAATTTGCCCTCTTCGCCGTCACGCTCTTCGTAGCCTGGCATCGGATCTTTCTTGGATACGATCACAGGCCAAAGTTCCGAATACTTGCGATTGAATTCAACCCATTTGTCCATGTCAGGCTCGGTGTCGGGGCGAATGGCGTCCGCTGGGCATTCCGGTTCACAGACGCCGCAGTCGATGCATTCGTCAGGGTGAATGACCAATGTGTTCTCACCCTCGTAGAAACAATCTACTGGGCAGACCTCAACACAGTCTGTGTATTTGCAAGCGATGCAGTTGTCCGTAACGACATAGGTCATTTTGGGCGAGTCCCGTTTCTGTTTGGCGAATAGCTAATTCACAAGCGGTAAGGCTTCAAGATGTCAAAACGCACTCTGCTTACGAGTAAGATCAAGTGCTCTACGCTGTTTCTTGTCAGGGCGACCTTTTCCTTCGAAGCGCGGGTTCTGTGGCACGTGGTCCTGTTTTTCGGTCAAATCGAGGTACAGGCCTGCGGCTTCGGGTGCTGGTCCCCTCCGGGTTCCGATCGCCTCAACCTGGATCGTGCGTATCTCCCGCCCCTGCGGAAAGGTCAGGACGTCCCCGGGGGAGACGTTCTGGGATGGTTTGGTGGCCCTGGTGCCGTTGATGCGAAGATGTCCGGCAGTGACAAGCTTGGCGGACAGGCTCCGGGTTTTGAAAAACCGGGCCTGCCACAGCCATTTGTCCACACGGATTTTCTCCGACGACGGCACCATAGCCAGGTCAGTTGTCCTGTTTCAGCCCCATCAACGCCGCGGCGAAGGGGTTGTCTGGATCAATCTGCTTTTCCTTTTTTGGTGGTCGCGCGGAATAGACTTTGCTGTTCTGATCCGAACGGGGGCCACCTTTCTTGGCAGGTTTACCACCGCGACGCGGCTTGCCGCCTTTGCCACGGTCACCATCTGGCTTGCCACCTCGCGACGGCTCTCCGCCCTGGCGACGGCGGCCTTGTCCCTGATGAGCACCTTTCGCGCGGTTGCGACCCCATGTGAAGGTGAAATAGACCTCCATCTCGGGTTCGCTCGGCGTTGCGGCCTCGTTTTCAGCGCCGGTCGCAGCCTCTGCAGGCTCGGCTTGCGGCTCTGCCGTTGTCTCAGCTGGCGTCTCCGCGGCCACATCAACCTCGGCAGGTTTATCGTCACCTGCAGCCGTGTCTTCACCCGCAGCCTCAGCAGCGGCAGGATCTGCGGGCGCTTCAACAACAGGCGCGGCTTTCACCTTAACCCGCTCCGCGCGCTCAGCCTGGTAGCCAAGGCCCTGCATCAGATCAGCAAACTGCTCGAGCGTCATGCCGGTGATGGACAGCATATCGGCTTTGGCTTCGAAACCGCCACGGCTGTCTTCGGCGCGCAGCATGTCGGCCAGCCGCTCCAGCATATCGATCCGGATCATCCGCTCGCCTGCATTGCGATAACCACACATAGTGGCGTAGCCTTCGGGCGCGTCAGTTGTGGCCGGAACCGTCACCAGGCCCGCAGGCGGTGCATCTGGAAATTCAGTCAGACCTTTCGACAGCGCCCACAACACAAGCCGCAAGCGGGTCGGCGCGGGTTTCAGAAGCAGAGGCATGAAGATGGTGAACTGACCAAAGCGGATGCCATGTTTGCGCAGAGCACCGCGGGCGTCTTGATCCAGGTCTTTGACCTCTTGGGCCACCTCTGCACGGGGCAAAAGTCCCAGCGCTTCGACCATGCGGAACGCAAAACCACGCGCCAGACCAGACAGCTCTTCGTCGCGTTGCAGGTTCAAAAGCGGCTCAAACAGCGCATTGATCTTGCGGGAAATGAAGTGCTGTAGACGGCGCTCGACCTTCTGAGCCACATCCGGACCAGCCGCATCATCAACAAATACGTCAATGCGCGGGTTCAACGGATCTGCGCCTGCGACCAGTTTCCCGACCGCGTATTCGCCCCACATCAGGCCACCCTGATCGGTAAAATCAATCTCGGTATCAGGCGCGTTGTAAAAACGATCTGCCCGCAGATGGAATTGCGGAGCAAGCGCCTGCAAGGACGCAGACTTTAAAGCCTTCGCTTCGGCACCCTGAGCACCCTTGTCCGGCGAGAACCGGAAACCCTCGAGACGACCAACGAATTCCCCTTCGACGGTCACTTCACCTTTGTCATTAACTTCGGCCAAAAGGGCCTCCTTCTGTTTGAGCCGGCGCAAAAGCACGGACGTGCGCCGGTCCACAAATCGCTGAGTCAGACGTTCGTGCAAGGCGTCTGACAATCTGTCTTCTACAGCGCGCGTTTGGTCACGCCAATGACTTTCATCACGAACCCAGCCCTTCCTTTGTGCGACATAGGTCCAGGTCCGGATAAAGGCCAGCCGTTTGGACAGAACGTCGATGTTTCCGTCAACCCGGTCAATGCGCTTGATCTGCCGCGCCAGCCAATCATCGGGGACCCTGCCAGAATCGTGCAAATACTGGAAAAGCACCCCCAACAGGCCCGCATGTTCAGCCTGAGAAATCCCACGAAAATCAGGAACGCGACATACATCCCACAGCAGTTGCACCGATGGAGCCGTCGTAGTTCGGTCAATGACGTCTGCCTGTTGAGACAGGGATTTGAGCGCAATCAGGTCATCTGCTTCGCGTGCTTTGACCAGCGTAGGGTCCTGCGGCGATGATTCGAGGGACCGGATCAGCGCATCCACCGTGCCAAATTGCAGCGCCGCAGAGCGCCAGTTGAGTTTTTTCAGCGGCGTGAAGCGGTGGTCCATAATCGCCTGGGCAACGCCTTCGTCCAAGGGCGGCGCATCGCCGGTCACACCGAAACTGCCGTGCGACATGCCACGACCGGCGCGCCCGGCAATCTGGGCCAGTTCATTTGGCGCCAGCGGCCGCATGCGGCGACCATCAAATTTAGAAAGCGAGGAAAAGGCGACGTGATCGATGTCGAGGTTGAGCCCCATCCCGATCGCGTCTGTCGCCACAAGGTAGTCAACCTCGCCGTTTTGATACATCGCGACCTGCGCATTCCGCGTCCGCGGGCTGAGCGCGCCCATCACCACCGCAGCACCGCCTTTTTGGCGCCGGATCAATTCGGCGATGGCGTAAACATTGTCGACCGAAAACCCAACGATGGCCGTGCGCGGCGGCATGCGGCTGATCTTCTTTGATCCCGCATAGACCAGATCTGACATTCGCTCGCGGCGCACGAACTGCACCCCCGGCACCAGGGCAGAAATCGGCCCACGCATGGTGTCGGCACCCAGAAACAAGGTTTCTTTGGTGCCGCGCGCCCGCAGCAGGCGATCCGTGAACACATGACCTCGCTCCGGATCTGCACAAAGCTGGATCTCATCGATGGCCAGGAAATCACAGCCCATTCCCTCGGGCATGGCCTCGACCGTGCAGATCCAATACTGCGCCCGCGGCGGCACGATGCGTTCTTCTCCCGTCACCAGGGCAACGACAGATGGCCCGCGTGCGGCCACGACCTTGTCATAGACCTCTCTTGCCAAGAGCCGAAGCGGAAACCCCATTACGCCTGTGCGATGGCCAAGCATCCGTTCAATCGCATAGTGGGTTTTGCCGGTATTTGTTGGCCCCAACACCGCAACTATGCGGGTGTCACCGGCCATCTGCGCAGCTGTCATCCTTCACCTCACACCTAGGCCGCCTCTTCGCGGTGGCCTTAAAGCTCTTTGCCCGAAACAGTGTCTTTCAACCGGTCCAGCGCGCTGGTTATCTTGTCATGATGGGGATGTATAGCCTGTGCCAGTAGGTAGGCCCGATAGGCACGATCCGGATCGTTGAAGCGTTCAAACAACGTTCCGAGCGCATAAAGCGCGTTGTAGTCGTTCGGGTTCAAAGCAAGCGTGCGTTCCAGATCTGCAACCGCAGGCCCATAGAGCCCGGACACAAAATAGGCGCGGGCACGTTCATACCATCCGCGTGCAAAATCTGGTGCATGATCCGTCAGCGCAGTGAAATGTTCGACCGCGGCTTTTGTTTCGCCCCGCTCCATAGCATCGCGACCGCGCTTCAACAGAAAATCCATCGCCGCAGATCCGCTTTTGTCCCAGATCGCCTGCAGCGAACGGTCAAGCGCAATGGCTTCCTCGCGGTCTGCCTCTGCGAGGGCGGCCAGCAACTCATCCGGCTCCGTCCCGCTTTGGGAAAAAACCGGCGCTGCGGTCCAAATCAGCCCTGTCAAAGACGTTGCCGCCACGATAGCTTTGAGCTTGGTACATTTTACAACCATGATGGCTAACAGTGTAACTGTGTGGCCTGCATTTTCCAGTCCTGGGGGTATGTCCCTCACATAAAATTGCAGGTCCCGACCAAAATGAGGAAAACCAATGAGCGACGCGCTGACACAAGCTGCAGAAACACTGAACGCCAAAATGGACGGCGGTTTCGACGGATCCGCCAAATTCGAGATCTCGGGGATGGGCGCAATCATCCTTGATTCAGACGGCGCGCGCATTTCGGATGATGACGCCGACGTCACCATGAGCGCAGATGCGGAGACCTTCCAGGCGATCATCGAGGGGGAGTTGAACCCGACAGCGGCCTTCATGAGTGGCAAACTGACCATCGATGGTGACATGGGCACCGCGATGAAACTGGCCTCGGCAATGGCCTGATGGCACGCGACCTGATGGAGCTGACCTCTGCCCCCTATCTCGCGGAACTTGCCGAGGGTCCGGACGGCGGTGCTGCGCATTGGGTCACAACAGACGATGGCCTACGCATACGCGTGGGCCATTGGCATGCACGCCCTCCAGAGCAGCAACCAAACGGTGCGACTGCCAAAGGCACAATCCTCCTGTTTCCCGGCCGCACGGAATATATCGAGAAATACGGCATCACCGCGTCTGACCTGACCAATCGGGGTTACACAGTGGTGGCAATTGATTGGCGCGGTCAGGGGCTGGCGGATCGCCCATTGCCCAACAGCCCGCTGGGCCATGTTGAACGGTTTTCAGATTATCAACGCGACGTCCGTGCCAGCATCAAATTGGTTGAGACGTTGGACTTGCCAAAACCCTGGTTCCTGCTGGGGCATTCCATGGGCGGTGCCATCGGCCTGCAAGCCGTCTATGAAGCGCTACCAGTGAAGGCCTGCGTGTTTTCAGCCCCGATGTGGGGCATACAAATCCCCGCGCCCCTGCGCCCCCTTGCCAATTTGCTCAGCTTGGTTGGGCCGGGTTTCGGTCTGGCCTCCATGCGAACGCCGACCACAACGATTGATCCCTATGTGCTTGCGACCCCGTTTCCCGGCAATGCGCTGACAAATGACGCGGATATGTACCGCCTGATGCAAAGACAGGTGACGATGGATCCGAGGCTCGCAGTCGGGGGCCCGACGGTGCGCTGGCTGACCGAGAGCATCAAGGCGTGCGCCCAATTGGCCCGCAGACCCTCGCCCTCCCTGCCCTGTCTGACATTTCTTGGCACAGAAGAGCAAATTGTGAACACCGACGCCATCCACCAACGCATGGCACGCTGGCCGAGTGGTGAGCTGGCGATGATCGATGGCGCCCAACACGAAGTCATGATGGAAGACCATGGCACCCGCACAAATGTGTTCGCACGGATCGCTGCCTTCTTTGATCAGCATCGCGATTGAGCGTTCGCATCAGCAACCAGAGTTGTGTCCACCACGTTTGGAATTGCGTGCCTCCGCTGGGGGCCAGCCTCCCTCGCGACCTTCTGCCTGCTGCTGATCAGCGTCATACTGTCGATGTTTGCCAATGTGCGCTTTTTCATGTGCGCTTGTGATCTGCATATCCGCCCCTTAGATGTTCTGGGAAACCAAACAGCCTGAGGTGCAGCAATGTTCAACTCTCCCCTTTTCGACCGTGACCGCCTGCTTGATGCAAATGCCCATGCCGCTGGCGGAGCAGGGCCGGACGGATTGGGAAATCTGCCTGAATGGGATCTGAGCGATCTTTACAGCTCAGAAGACGCGGCTGAGCTGGAACGGGATTTGGGCTGGCTGGAAACCGAATGCGCGGCATTTGCGGCGGACTACGAAGGCAAACTGTCCGACCTTGATGCAGATGGGTTGCTGACCTGTGTTCTGCGCAACGAGAAGATCAACGCCATCGCAGGGCGGATCATGTCGTTTGCGGGCCTGCGCTACTATCAACTCACAACGGATGCAGCGCGGGCAAAGTTCATGTCCGATATGCAGGAAAAGATCACCATCTTCACCACACCGCTGGTGTTTTTCACGCTTGAAATCAACCGGATAGATGACAGCCAGCTGGACGCACATTTCGCCAAAAACAGCGATCTGGCCCGCTATAAACCGATCTTTGATCGCATCCGCTCGATGAAGCCCTACCAGCTGTCGGATGAGTTGGAAAAGTTCCTGCACGATCTTGGGGTCGTGGGTGACGCCTGGGAGCGGCTGTTTGACGAAACCATCGCCGGTCTGACCTTCACGGTGGACGGCGAAGAGCTGAACATCGAAGGCACGCTGAACCTGCTGACCGAACAGGATCGCAGCAAGCGCGAAGCGGCAGCGCGGGAACTGGCACGCGTCTTTGCCGACAACATCAAGATCTTTGCCCGCGTCCACAACACACAAGCTAAAGAGAAAGAAATCCTGGACCGCTGGCGCGGCATGCCTTCACCACAAATGGGGCGCCACCTGTCCAATCATGTCGAACCAGAGGTGGTCAACGCCCTACGCGAAGCTGTTGTTGCCGCCTACCCAAAGCTGTCTCATCGTTACTATGAGCTGAAGCGCAAGTGGCTCGGCCTTGATCGGATGCAGGTCTGGGACCGCAATGCACCGCTGCCGATGGAAACCAGCCGGGTCGTCAACTGGGACGAGGCGCGCACAACGGTGATGGATGCCTATAACGCCTTTGACCCGCGTATGGGTGAAATTGCAGAGCCTTTCTTCAGCAAAGGCTGGATTGATGCGGGCGTGAAGCCAGGCAAAGCCCCCGGCGCTTTTGCCCATCCAACCGTCACCGACGTGCATCCCTATGTGATGTTGAACTATCTGGGCAAACCGCGGGATGTCATGACACTTGCCCACGAACTGGGCCACGGCGTGCATCAGGTGCTGGCGGCGGAACAGGGGGAAATGCTCTCCTCCACACCGCTGACCCTGGCAGAGACGGCATCCGTGTTTGGGGAAATGCTGACCTTCCGCAAGATGCTGGAAAAAGCAAAGGACCAGAACGAACGCAAGATCCTGCTCGCAGGCAAGGTCGAGGACATGATCAACACGGTCGTGCGCCAAATTGCTTTCTATGACTTTGAATGCAAACTGCACGCAGCCCGCGCCGAGGGCGAGCTGACACCAGATGACATCAACGCGCTGTGGATGTCGGTTCAAGCAGAGTCGCTTGGCGAAGCCTTTGACTTCATGGAAGGATACGAGACCTTCTGGGCATATATCCCCCATTTCGTCCATTCGCCCTTCTACGTATACGCCTATGCGTTTGGCGATGGTTTGGTGAACGCGCTTTATTCCGTTTATGCCGACGGAGCCGAAGGGTTCGAGGAAAAATACTTCGACATGCTAAAAGCGGGCGGCTCCAAACACCATAAGGACCTGCTGGCCCCATTTGGTCTGGACGCCTCGGACCCGACATTCTGGGACAAAGGTCTGCGGATGATTTCAGACATGATTGACGA
This sequence comes from Phaeobacter sp., assembly GCF_022825805.1. Taxonomy (GTDB): domain Bacteria; phylum Pseudomonadota; class Alphaproteobacteria; order Rhodobacterales; family Rhodobacteraceae; genus Phaeobacter. The sequence goes on along the minus strand of NZ_JAJDWC010000118.1, from coordinate 39,212 downwards.
ATTGGAGGCGATGGAAGCCTGATCCAAACCCTGCCAGACAAGACGCAAAAGGCCGGAAGAACATATGTTCTCCCGGCCTTTTTGTTGTATCAGAGGATCGCGGCTCACTGTTGGGGGAAGTAATCCTCACAGTCGCCGTCGCGGTAGACGTCCGCGGTACAGCAGTGCAGACCGCCGCCGAACGCATAAGCATCGCGCAGCTCGACCTCGACCACTTCCATGCCTAGTTTGTCCATCTGTTCGGCCTGATAGACCTCGGACTTTTCGACACAAACGGTTTTGGGATCCAGCACAAGCACGTTCATCGACAGCCAGGTCGAAGAATAGCACAACGGCGGCGGCGTGTTGTGCGCTGGCTGCGCTGCATCCACGATTTCCCACCCGTTTTTATTGAACATTTCGCGTTGATCCTCTGGCAGGCGGCGCTGCGGATTGTTGAGGATCAGACCTGGACGCAACGGCGTAAAGGTCGCGTCAATGTGGATCGGATAGGGGTCGCCCGGGAAGTTCACAGTATGCACCCGGTGATCGGGGAAGTGACGGCGCAGCCACTCGATGCCCTTGAGGTTGGTTGTGAAACCGTGCTGCACGACCAGATCCTTGCCAAAGCGCAGAACGTCAGCAGCATCAAACAGCGGCTCTTCTTCGGTGGTGACAAAGAACTTCTCTGCCGCCCATTCCAAGCGCTTGGCTTCGCCAATCTTTTCGCTCAGGTAATCAGGGTGATAATCCGCATCTGTCAGGCGAGGTTTTGGCGCGGCCTCGTGGCGGAAGTTGGGGTCTTCTTCCCAGTACTTCTGCAACAACGGCCGATAGTTCAGATACTCAAACCAGCGGCAGCGATAGGACATTGTCGCTTCGAGCATTTCATGACCCACGGTCAACAACACATCGCGCGGCGGCATACATCCAAACTGACTTTCGGTGTGAAAATCGGGGGTTGTCACCGGCTGTGCATGATCGATCGACACCGGGCGATCCACACGAATGCCGCGACCACGCAGTTGATCGGCGAAATTGTCCAACAGTTCATTGGCACGGTCGATGGTTTCTTGCGGGCGGCGGCCCCATTGGCCACGCATGTCGCTGTCTTCGGGGACTTTTGCGTCCAGCGCGGGCTCCTCTGGTGGGATGTGGCAATCATCCGCGCGGCCAACGATGACATGGCGCAGCGTATCCCATTCGTTCCAGCTTTTGACTTCTGTTTTTTCTGGTGACCAGCCCATCGCAGCCTCCTCCTGTGGGGGGAGACCGAGGCGGGGCCTTCAATCTCCCGATTGAAAGTCCCGGCGTACAGGATCGTGAATACGGGCAAGACGCTTGCGCTCTTGGACGACGCCATCGTCCCTTTACCCCCTGCCCCTATAGCACTGCACCATGACCCTTGAAAGAATTTTCCATACGGGCGCGGGGCCACGCGTCACTTCAACTGGCTGTCTTTGGAGCCGCGGCGATTTATGCCACTGCGCAGCTGCGGGGCCCCATCGCGATCTTGCTGACAATCAATGCACAGCTTCACCCCAGGGATGGCCTGCCGACGTGGTTCAGGGATCGGCTCTTCGCAGTCGGCGCAATGGGTGAAACTTTCGCCCATGGGGGCAGAACGCGCCCGCATACGGGCCAGCTCGTCACTGATCAATGCCTCGATCTGCTCCCCAACAGCACCATCTTTTGCCCATCCACCTGCCATGCACGCTCCGTCCGATAAGACACCAGAAGCAAAAGCCTGCCACGTTCAGCAACAGATGCCAATCACCACGCGGCTCAGCCGGTTCATGTGACGCAGGCATCTTGCCCAGTTGGCAGGTATGCAAGTGCGGCAATCAGACAAGAGACCCAGGATCCGCACCACATAAAAGGCGCGGCAGACACCCCTAGCGCAGCCGCTGTTCTGTCACGGCGTCAAAGAAATATGCATCAGCGTCGTCAAACGCCAAGGTGACAGAGGTGCCTTCGGGGTGCGCTTCGTCTCCGCGGGTTTCGACGATGATTTTCTCCCCCGTCGGCGTTGTCAGATAGTCATAGGACACGCCACCCAGCCGTTCGCGCAGATCAAGGATCAGGCGACTGTCGCCCGCATCTACCGTCAGGTGCTGGGGGCGCAAACCAACAAGCACCTTTTCCCCCTGGTTGGGCAGTTGAACAGAGGTCTGAATTGCACGGCCCTCAAGCGCGGGCACGATGACTGCGCCACCGTCGACATGACCTTCAAGGAAGTTCATGCTCGGCGAGCCGATGAAGCCAGCAACAAATCGATTGGCAGGATTGGAGTAAAGCTCCATCGGACTGCCAACCTGTTCCACACGGCCTGCGCGCAGGACCACGATCTTATCTGCCAGGGTCATGGCCTCGACCTGATCGTGGGTGACATAGATCATCGTCGCGCCGATTTCCTTGTGCAGGCGCGCAATTTCCACCCGCATATCAACGCGCAGTTCGGCATCCAGATTGGACAGGGGCTCGTCAAAGAGGAACACCTCAGGGCCCCGCACGATCGCACGGCCAATCGCCACACGCTGACGCTGCCCACCAGACAATGCCTTTGGTTTGCGCTTGAGATATTGATCCAACTTCAGGATCCGGCTGGCTTCGGCAACTTTTTCGGTGATCTGGGCCTTGGGGTGCCCATTCATCTTGAGCCCGAACCCCATGTTCTCCTCGACCGTCATATGCGGGTAAAGCGCGTAGGACTGAAACACCATCGCCACCCCACGGTCAGCCGCGTCCAGGTCGGTGACATCGCGCGCGCCAATATGGATCGCACCGCCAGAGGTCTCCTCAAGACCTGCAATCATCCGCAGCAATGTGGATTTGCCGCAACCAGATGGCCCCACAAAGACGCAGAACTCCCCGTCTTCGATGGATAGATCCACGTCGTGGATCACTTGCACGTCCCCATATCTCTTCACGGCTTTCGCCAGTGTGACCCCGGTCATAGGCCCCTCCCTTATTCTAACTCGGAAACTGCCAGGTCTCCGCCGCTGCCGCGATATCCTCGGCCGTTTTCAACAAGGCCGGGCGCAAGGCGTCCAACCCTTCCAATGATTGCCGCTGCACGGAGGATGTGATCGACAGCCCCCCCATCACCTTTCCTGCTTTCGACAGGATGGGAACAGCCACACAGATGATGCCCGGCTCGTGCTCTTCGCGGTCGAATGCTACGCCAGCCGCACGGATATCCGCCAGTTCCGCCCTCAAGGCATCTGCTGTTGCCAGAGTAAACGAGGTATGGGCAAAGAACGCCTGCCGTCGGATTGCGTCCTCCTGGGCCTCGCTCGGCAAAAACGCAATCATGGCTTTGCCCACACCGGTGCAATAGCCAGGGCCGATCTTTCCAGCCTGGCTGAACATCTCAATCGGTGAGGCAGCATTGCGTTTGTCCACGTACAACACCTGGCCGCGATCAAGCTGTGCCAGGTGGATGGTCTCACCGATATCTGCCGACAATTGATCCAGAAAGGGACGCGCCACTGGTGCCAGAGCGCTCTGACGCCACGCCGCATGGGCCAAACGGACCAGCCGCAGCCCCGGTGTGTAGGTCTGGTGTACCTCGTCATAGGCCAGCATTCCCTGTTTGGTCAGCGTCTGCACCAGCCGATAAAGCGTGGCCTTGGGATGGTCAGAGGCCGCCAGCACTTCACCAAAACGAACCGGACGGCCAGCTTCCGCAATCTGATCGAGAACCGCCAGCGCTTTGCCGACCGTACCATCAGAATCCCGTGTTTGCGGCACCGTCTTTACCATTTCTGCTCTCTCCCTTGCCCGTGCGTTCCGGAGGTTGCTGTTGACATCCATAGCGGAGCACGTTCATAGTTTCAATAGTTGGAATTTGGTTCCATTATATGAAACCAGAGAATCCACGTCAACAGGGAGGACGTCATGAATACTTTGAAAGGAACGGTTGCAGGCATCGCGCTTAGCCTTGGCTTGGCCACTGCAGCCCAAGCGGAACTCAGCGGAACGCTCAAGATTTTCTCGGACATGTCCAATCCGGCACCACGCGCGGTGATGGAGCAAATGGCTGCGGAATTTGATGCGATGCATCCGGATCTGGCGGTTGAACTGACCGTGATCGACCGCGAAGCCTACAAGACCCAGATCCGCAACTTCCTCTCTGCGAATCCGCCAGATGTGGCCAACTGGTATGCGGCCAACCGGATGCGGCCCTATGTGTCGGCCGGCCTGTTCGAGGATATCTCGGACCTTTGGAACGAACCGGAAATTGCTGACGCTTTGGCCTCAACCAAAGGCGCAATGACCCTCGACGGGAAGCAATGGGGCGTGCCCTACACCTATTATCAGTGGGGTGTTTACTACCGCGAAGACGTCTACAAAGAACTCGGCCTCGAAGAGCCGGGTGATTGGGACACCTTCAAGGCGAACTGCCAGAAGATCCTGGATTCCGGTCGCAAGTGCTTCACCATCGGCACCAAGTTCCTTTGGACCGCCGGAGGGTGGTTTGACTATCTGAACATGCGCACCAACGGCTATGATTTCCATATGGCGCTGACCAATGGCGAAATCTCCTGGACCGATGACCGCGTAAAACAGACCTTTGCAAATTGGCGCGAGCTGATCGACATGGGGGCGTTCATTGACAACCACCAGTCTTACAGCTGGCAAGAAGCCCTGCCCTTCATGGTCAAAGGTGAAGCCGCTGCCTATCTGATGGGCAACTTTGCCGTGGCCCCACTGCGCGAGGCAGGTCTGGGTACCGATCAGCTTGATTTCTACCAGTTCCCCGCCATCAACCCCGATGTCGAACTGGCCGAAGACGCACCGACAGATACGTTCCACATTCCATCGGGTGCGCAGAACAAGGAAGCTGCCCGGGAATTCCTGCGGTTCGTGGTCTCGGCTGATAACCAGACCAAGATCAACAGCGGCGACGCGCTGGGGCAACTGCCGGTCAATTCAAATTCATCGGTGGATGATGATGAGATGCTGAACCAGGGCTTCGCCATGCTCTCATCCAATTCGCCCGGCGGCATCGCGCAGTTTTTCGACCGTGACGCTCCGGCAGAAATGGCCTCCGTCGCGATGGAAGGCTTCCAGGAATTCATGGTGTTCCCAGACAATCTCGAAGACATCTTGAACCGGCTCGAAAAGGCGCGGGAACGCGTCTACTGATCCTGGATCTTACAAAAAATCACCTGGGGCCAGCCGACTGGCCCTGGGGTTTCTTCGCCTGACGCTGTCACTGGCTTCAAGCGGCACCGGTAGTGCAACCACTCCACTTTGCACCAACAATGGAGGCTCATCGTGGCTCAGATGCGGCTAGCACCGGGAAACGGGTCCACGCCCGACCCCACTTCACATCGCGGACCGCAGGACAGTTGGCTGCGGCGTAATCGCCAAACCCTGGCGCCACTGCTGTTTTTGGCGCCTGGCGTCATTTTCTTTCTGTTTTATGTGATCTTCCCGATCTTGCAGAGCTTCAATCTATCCTTCTATCGCTGGGATGGACTAGGCGAGCCGCAGTTCATCGGGATGGAAAACTACCGTGAATTGCTGGACGACCGCGCCTTCGAAGTATCGCTCTGGAACAACCTGAAATGGCTGCTTCTGTATCTGCTGGCCATCCCGGCCGGATTGTTCATCGCCTTGTTCCTGAACCAGACAGTGACAGGGATCCGGCTATATAAATCGCTGTTTTTCTTTCCATTCGTCATCAGTCAGGTGGTTGTCGGCTTGGTGTTCAGCTGGTTTTACGACCCGACATTTGGCCTGCTCAATCAAGTGCTGGGCTGGGTCGGACTGGGACCTTTGAACGTCCTTGGCGACCCTACTCTGGTGACCTACGGAATCATTGCTGCGGGGCTTTGGCCACAGACCGCATATTGCATGATCCTTTATCTGACAGGATTGAACGCGGTCGATCCCGAACAGGTCGAAGCCGCACGGCTGGATGGGGCCAAGGGGGCAAAAATGCTCTGGTATGTGATCATCCCGCAGCTGCGCCCGGCGACATTTGTTGCCTTCGTGGTGACCATCATTGGCGCGCTGCGCAGCTTTGATCTGATTTCGATCATGACCAACGGTGGCCCGTTTGGCTCCAGCCGTGTGTTGTCGTTCTACATGTTCGAAAAAGCGCTCTCCGAATATGGATTTCGCATGGGCTATGGCGCGGCGATCGCGGTGGTGCTGTTCCTGATCATGCTCTGCTTCATCGCCTATTTCCTGTGGTCGATGTACCAAGACGACAAAGGAGGCCGCTGATGTTTCCCAAACCAATTCAGAACAGTTCGCGCGCCTGGCAGACCACCTATCAGGCACTGGTTCCTGTAGCACTGATCATGTGGCTACTGCCGCTGATCGCGGTTGCCATCTTTTCCATCAAACCTGAAGCAGACTTCACGACCGGCAACTACTGGGGCATCCCGTCTTCGTTTGAAGGCGCAAGCAACTATGGCAGAGTTTTCTTCGGCTCCGACATGCCACGCTATCTGTTGAATTCGGTGCTGATCACGGTGCCCACTGTGATCGGAGCGGTTGCCTTGTCCTGCATGACGGGCTTTGCCCTCGGCGTTTATAAATTCCGCGGCAATCTTCTGCTGTTTTTCATGTTTGTCGCAGGCAATTTTGTGCCCTTTCAGATCTTGATGGTGCCAGTCCGCGACCTGACGCTGGACATGGGGCTCTACAACACGAAAACAGGTCTGGTGCTGTTTCATATTGCCTTTCAGACCGGATTCTGCACGCTCTTCATGCGCAATTTCATTCGGGCGCTGCCGTTTGAATTGATCGAAGCCGCCCGCGTCGAAGGGGTCGCAGAATGGCGCATTTTCTGGTTTGTGGTTCTACCACTGATGAAACCAGCCATCGCCGCACTGAGCGTGCTGATCTTTACCTTCATCTGGAACGATTACTTCTGGGCCGTGGTTCTGACGCAGGGTGCTGAGAGCCAGCCGGTGACCGCGGGCATCACATCCTTCAACGCGCAATACAGGGCCGCCTACCACCTGATGAGCGCGGGCAGCATTGTTGCTGCTCTGCCGCCTGTCGCGATGTTCTTCCTGATGCAGCGTCACTTCATCGCCGGGCTGACCCTCGGGGCCGTCAAATGACACCAGATACAAAGATACGGTGCTGGCGGCTGCAAGATCAGACCCAAAGTCTAGTACTTGCAGCCGACGGCGACCAACTGCCGGAGATTGTCTACTGGGGTCCGCGATTGCCGGACGCTTCAGATCTGTCGATGCTGGCACTGGCCGCGCGGCCAGATGTCACCGGCGGAATTCTGGATGCGGTTCCACCACTGTCCATTTGTCCAGAAGCACGGCGCAGCTTTCCCGGACACCCCGGCCTATCACTGCGCGATGACACGGGCGCGGTCTTGCTGCCACGGTTCTCGTTTCACGACGCCAAGGACGCAGACAACGAACTGACTCTGATCTATCGCGATGCGGATCTTGGACTGGACTACCAGGCGATATTCACGCTTACGCCGTCGTCCGGCATGATTGTCGCGCGTGCAACGTTGGAGTCGACCCGCCCCATTGGTGTGCAATGGCTTGCACCGCCGGTTTTTCCGGCTCCGCAAAACAGCCAGGAGATGATCGATTTCCATGGCCGCTGGATTGGCGAATTTCAGGTTTCCCGCACGCCTTGGGCGCCGGGCGCGCGGTTGCGTGACAATCCAACAGGGCGGACCGGACATGAACATTTTCCAGGGCTGATTGTGCCATGCAACGGCGCAACAAATACCCAAGGCCAGGCCTACGGCTTCCACTATGGCTGGTCTGGTGGCCATCGCATGGTGGCAGAAGAGCTGCCGGACGGGCGCCGCCAAATCCAATGGGGGCACGCAAGCGGCAGCTACCGTGAGGCGGCAACGCGCTTCGAAACCGCTCCGCTCTATGCGGTGTTTTCGGACGCGGGCATCAATGGCTGTGCAACCGCGTTTCAAAGGCATCTGCGAGACAGCGTTCTGAAACTGCCGACGCCCGACCGCTCACGCCCGGTTCACTACAATTGCTGGGAAGCGGTTTATTTCGACCATGACCATGACACGCTTTGCGACATCGCCAGCCGCGCCGCAGAACTGGGAGCAGAACGCTTTGTTTTAGATGATGGTTGGTTTGGACAGCGCAACACGGACACCACGTCTCTTGGGGACTGGACCATCAACCACGAGAAATATCCAGGCGGTCTGATGCCGCTGATCAACCATGTCCACGCATGTGGCATGACGTTTGGCATTTGGGTTGAACCAGAAATGGTCAATCCCGACAGTGATCTCTACCGAACCCACCCCGACTGGATCCTTGGCGACGCAGATCAGCTGCTCGGTCGCCAGCAACTCGCGCTGAACGTGGCGCTGCCAGAGGTTCAGGCCTATCTTTATGATCACTTGGCCGCCCTGCTATCCGCCCATCCCATCGAATACGTGAAGTGGGACCACAATCGAGTTCTGCCCGAACCTGATCACCGCCAAGCCATGGCTGTTTATGCCCTGATCGACCGTTTGCGCGCGAATTTCCCAACGGTGGAGTTCGAAAGCTGCGCCTCTGGTGGCGGGCGGATCGATTTTGGCATTCTGTCTAGAACCCACCGCGTTTGGCTGTCCGACAGCAATGATCCGCTGGAACGGCTGCGGATCCAGCACGAAGCCGCGCTTTTCCTGCCGATGGTTGTCACCGGCAGCCATGTCGGCCCCCGCATCTGTCACACATCCGGTCGCGCCACAGATATCCGGTTGCGCGCATGGGTGGCCGCCCAGCGCCATATGGGGTTCGAAATGGATCCCAGAGAGCTGACCAAAGACGAAGCACAGGTGCTGCGCGAGGTCACAACCTGGTGGAAAGCCAACCGGAGCTGGCTGCAACAAGCCGATATTTTGCGCCTGGACAGCGACGATCCCGCCATGATCGCGGAATTGCAGCGCGCGGCGGAGGCGGATCGCTTTGTGGTTTTTGCAGGCCTGTCGGAAAGCAGCACACAAATCCTGCCCCGCCCGCTGCGCTTGTGCGGGCTTGATCCTGACGCGAAGTATGAAATCCGCCTCCTGAACCGGGATGACGCGCCCGCACTCTCCAGAGGCACGCCACTGTTGAAAACGGACGCTGCCACTCTCAGCGGCCAATATCTGATGCACCAAGGGATCACCCTGCCTTGGACCTTTCCACAGTCGATCTGGGTGATTGAAGGAACACGCCTATGAGCAAAGACAGACGCAACCGGGCCTGGTACGGAAAGCTGGACAAAGATGGCTTCATTCATCGCAGCTGGATGAAAAACCAGGGGTTTCCAGACCACGCCTTTGACGGGCGACCCATCATTGGCATCTGCAACACCTGGTCGGAACTGACCCCTTGTAACTCTGGCCTCAGAGATCTGGCCGAAGGCGTCAAACGCGGCGTCTGGGAAGCTGGGGGCTTTCCGGTCGAGTTTCCCGTGATGTCTTTGGGCGAGACACAAATGAAACCCACCGCGATGCTGTTTCGCAACCTGTTGGCCATGGATGTCGAAGAATCCATTCGCGCTTATGGGATCGATGGCGTGGTGCTGCTTGGCGGCTGTGACAAGACCACACCCGGCCAGCTGATGGGTGCGGCGTCGGTTGACCTCCCTTCCATTGTGGTCAGCTCGGGCCCGATGTTGAACGGCAAATGGCAGGGCAAAGACATTGGATCCGGCACCGACGTTTGGAAATTCTCCGAAGCCGTGCGCGCCGGCGAGATGACTTTGCAGGATTTCATGGCGGCCGAGTCCGGGATGAGCCGCTCCAAGGGCGTCTGCATGACGATGGGAACCGCCTCCACCATGGCCTCGCTGGTCGAAGCAATGGGCATGAGCCTGCCCACAAACGCAGCCCTGCCCGCGGTTGACGCCCGGCGCATGGCTTTGGCGCATTTGACCGGTAAGCGTATCGTCGAAATGGTCGAAGAAGATCTGAAACCCTCTGATGTGCTGACCCGCGATGCCTTCCTCAATGCGATTGTGGCAAACGCTGCGGTTGGCGGCTCGACAAATGCGGTCGTCCATCTGCTGGCCTTGGCAGGCCGGGTGGGTGTTGACCTGACCCTAGAGGACTTTGGGCTCGGCAGTGATGTCCCGCTGCTGGTGAATTGCATGCCGTCCGGCAAATACCTGATGGAAGACTTCTGCTATGCAGGCGGGATGCCCGTCGTGCTGAAACAGCTCGCGGAAGCAGGCTGTCTGCAAAATAGCAAAACCGTCTTGGGCGGCGATATCCATGCCTATGCGGATGGCGCAGAATGCTACAACGAGGATGTCATCAAGACCTTTGCCGATCCGGTCAAACCGGCAGCGGGCCTGCGCGTTCTGCGCGGCAATCTGGCTCCGAACGGTGCCATTGTGAAACCCTCTGCCGCAACGGATCATCTGCTGGAGCATGAAGGCATCGCATATGTCTTTGAAACCATCGAAGATATGAAAGCCAATATCGATCGCGACGATCTGCCGGTGACGAAGGACAGCATTCTTGTACTGAAAGGCGTGGGCCCAAAGGGTTACCCTGGCATGCCCGAAGTCGGAAACATGCCAATCCCCCGCAAATTGGTGCGTGATGGGGTTCGCGACATGATCCGTATTTCTGATGGCCGGATGTCTGGAACAGCCTTCGGAACCGTTATTCTGCATGTTTCGCCAGAATCCGAGGCCGGTGGACCTTTGGCTTTGGTGAAAACCGGGGACCGCATCAAGGTCAGCGCCAGCAATGGCACCTTGGACCTGTTGATTTCTGACGATGAAATGGCCCTGCGCCGGGCGGACTGGGCACCGACCGCACCGCACTACACACGCGGCTATGCAAAACTCTACGTCGATACCGTGCTGCAGGCTGAAAAAGGCGCAGACCTCGATTTTCTCGTCGGCAAAGACACCCGCCCTGTAACCCGGGAGAGCCACTGATGACTGACATGGCACAGTTTCCAGATCTGAACGGCGCCTCCGTTTTTATAACCGGCGGCGGCTCAGGCATTGGTGCAGCATTGACCGAGGGGTTTCTGCGCCAGGGCGCAAAGGTCGCTTTTGTCGGGCGATCAGATGCCTCCGCATTTGTTGAAAGGATGGTTGCTGAAACCGGGCACCGACCGCTGTTCATCCCTTGCGATATCTCTGACACAGCAGCGCTGCGGGATGCCATCCAGCAGGCTTCAGAAGCACACGGGCCGATCACCAGACTGGTGAATAACGCGGCCAATGATCAGCGGCACGCGACACTTGCTGTGGACGAAGCGTTTTGGGACTGGTCGCAGGCAATCAACCTCAAAGCCTACTTTTTTGCCTGTCAGGCGGTGTTGCCCGGCATGCAAGCCAGCGGCGGCGGCTCGATCGTGAACTTCTCTTCAATCAGCTACATGATGGGCAACAGCGGCTATCCGGCCTACACAACCGCCAATGCTGGCATTACCGGCATGACCCGGAGCCTTGCGCGAGAGTTTGGGCCCGACCGCATCCGCATCAACTCGCTCGCGCCCGGATGGGTTTTGACGGAAAAACAGCTCGACAAATGGGCCACACCGGAAGCGCTGGCCGCACATTTGGAGCGCCAGTGCCTGAAGGATCATCTGGCCCCGCAAGACATTGTTGGCGCGACGCTGTTTCTGGCATCATCAACAAGCCGTATGATCACAGGGCAGACCTTGGCCGTTGATGGCGGTGTTGTGGTGACGGGATGAGCACGCCAACCCAGCCAAAAGCCGAAATCAAGAACGCGAAAGTGACAGCGCCTGAGCTTGAGACAGCAACCGAGACGAGCCGCGAAACACGACACGGCCCCCTCGCCTGGGTTGCGGTGGATTGGGGCACCAGTCACTTACGCGTCTGGCTGATGGATCGGAACGACACAGTGATCAAGCACTTGTCATCTGATCAGGGCATGTCGCGGTTACAGCCAGGAGACTATGAGCCCACGCTCCTGCAGCTGCTGGCGCCCTATCTGCCAGATCAGGCGGAGCCATCGGAGGCACTTGTTCCGGTAATCTGCTGCGGCATGGCTGGATCGCGCCAGGGCTGGGCCGAAGCGGCCTATACGGCAGTCCCCTGCCCCCCGCCGGGGCTTGCATTGGCCACGCAACCGCCGCTGCAGAACAGCAGGATTTCTGTTTCTCTTCTGCCAGGCGTCAAATCTGTCACGCCCCCAGATGTCATGCGCGGAGAAGAGACGCAGATCGCAGGCTTTCTGAACGCGCAAAACGCATCACAAGGCACCCAGGTCGTCTGCCTGCCGGGAACCCATAGCAAATGGGTGACCATCATTGATGGACAGATCACGGCCTTCACAACCTTTATGACCGGCGAGCTTTTTGGCTTGTTGCAACAACAATCGGTTCTTCGGCATTGCGTCGGCACCTCCGGGTGGGAGCAATCAGCTTTCGAAGCGGCCATTGAAGAAGCCATTGCAGCCCCCAACAGCATTGCAGCCAGCCTGTTCCGGATCAGAGCAACGGCGCTCTTGTCAGATCAAACCGCAGAGGCGGGTTTGGCACGGCTTTCCGGCCTGTTGATCGGCGCTGAACTGGCGGCGACACAGGCAATTTGGGCCAACCACCCTGTGACCATTCTCGGCACCGACGCCCTGGCCCGCTGCTATGAAACCGCCCTGTCCCTCAAGGGCGGCACCGCCACCCGGGTCGATGCAGATGCGCTGACGCTCGCAGGGCTTCGGGCCGCACATACCCAACTGAAAAAGGCACAAACCCCATGAGCCGAAAGTTAATCGCAATCCTGCGCGGGCTGCAGCCAAAAGAGGCTCGCCCCATGGTGGACGCCCTCATCACAGCCGGGATCACCCGCATCGAAGTGCCACTGAACTCTCCACGCCCCTTCGACAGCATCGCCGCCATGCTGGATCAGGCCAACGGACGGGCCACCATCGGGGCGGGCACGGTTCTGGATGTGAGCTCCGTGCACACGCTGGCAGAGCTCGGGGCACAAATGGTGGTCTCACCCGATTGCAATCCCGAGGTGATCAAGGCCACCAAAGCGGCCGGGATGCTGTCCTACCCCGGTGTGTTCACCCCATCTGAGAGTTTTGCAGCCCTGCGGGCGGGTGCGGATGGGCTGAAGTTCTTTCCCGCATTCAAACTCGGAATCGACGGGTTTTCCGCAATGAAAGCCGTATTGCCCCCTGAGGCCGAGACATATGCCGTGGGCGGTGTCGGGCCAGAGGATTTCGCAGCATGGCAGCGCGCGGGCATCGCCGGGTTTGGACTTGGCTCCTCGCTCTACAAACCGGGACGTTCGGCCAAAGATGTGGCGCAGCTCGCGGCCGAAACAGTTGCGGCCTACGATGAGGCGTTTGATGGCTGACCCAACAGCGCCTGCACAGCTCCCTTCGGTCTACAGCGAAACTGTTTGTACGCTGGGGGAAGGCCCGCTTTGGCACCCGCTCAGACAGCAACTGTTCTGGTTTGATATCCTGGGCAAGCGGCTGCTGACCCACCAAGACGGCTCTGAGACAAGCTGGCAGTTTGACGACTGTGTTTCTGCTTGCGGCTGGGTCGATGAAGCCACTTTGATCTTGGCAAGCGCATCCGCGCTCTGGCGTTTCGATCTGCGAACCGGGGTGCGGCATCATCTGGTGGATCTGGAGGCAGAGCAACCGCTGACTCGTTCCAACGATGGACGCGCAGATCCCTGGGGAGGCTTCTGGATCGGCACGATGGGCTATAACGCAGAAAAAGGGCTCGGATCGATCTATCGCTACTATCGCGGGGAACTGCGGCGTCTGTTTGGCGATCTGACCATCCCCAACGCCATATGTTTTGCGCCTGACACATCCTGTGCCTATTTCACGGATACCACCTCTGGCCAGATCATGCGCCAATCGTTGTCCGCGGACACAGGCTGGCCAGATGACCAAGCCCAGGTTTACCTGGATTTCAGCGGCGAAGACTTTGGGCCGGACGGTGCGGTGGTCGACGCGCAAGGTCGCTTCTGGAACGCACAATGGGGCGCTGGTCGCGTTGCGGTCTACAGCCCAGATGGCGACCTATGTGATGTTTATGCACTGCCGACATCACAGGCGTCTTGCCCGGCTTTTGGCGGCGCTGATCTGTCTCGTCTGTTTGTCACCACCGCGGCGGATGGGCTGAACGAGCCCGCAGCAGGCAAGACCTATGCATTTGACACCACGGCCACAGGCCAACGCGAACACCGCGTCCACCTCTGAGGACACCCATGCAGCGGACACTCGGCACCTGCTACTATCCAGAACACTGGCGAGAAGAAATCTGGGAAGACGACGCCAAACGGATGGCTCAAACCGGGCTCAGCTGGGTCCGCATCGGCGAGTTCGCCTGGTCGCGCATCGAAACCACACCAGGCCAATTACAATGGGAATGGTTGGACCGTGCAATTCAGACATTGGTGTCCGCCGATTTAAAAGTGGTTTTGGGCACACCAACCGCAACACCGCCGCGCTGGATGGTGGATCGCCATCCAGACATGTTTGCACTGGACCAAAACGGACAAATACGCGGGTTTGGATCCCGCCGCCATTATTGTTTCAGCCACGAAGGATACCGAGCAGAATGCCGCCGGATCGTCCAACTGCTGGCAGAACGCTATGGTCCAGGGGACCAGATCGCCGCGTGGCAGACGGACAATGAATACGGCTGCCATGACACAACGGTCAGCTATTCCACCGCCGCGCGCCATGCCTTTGTTAACTGGCTCCGGGATCGCTATGGCGATGACATTTCGGCTTTGAACAAGGCATGGGGCAATGTGTTCTGGTCCATGGAATACGACAGGTTTGAGCAAATTGATCTGCCGAACCTCACGGTTACCGAGGCCAACCCTGCCCACACCCAAGCCTTCCGGCGGTTTTCTTCGGATCAGGTGATCAGTTTCAACAAAGAACAGGTGGATATTCTGCGTGCCCATTCAGATGCGCCGATTGCGCATAACTATATGGGCCGCGTCACTGATTTCGATCACCACAAGATTGGCGCGGATCTCGATATCGCCAGTTGGGACAGCTACCCGCTGGGTTTCCTGGAGGACCGTGTGGGCGCGACGCCTGACGACCAACGCCGCTATGCAAGACAGGGTGACCCGGACTTCCAAGCCTTTCACCATGATTTGTATCGTGCCGTCGGCCGTGGCCGCTGGTGGGTGATGGAACAGCAACCGGGGCCTGTAAACTGGGCGCCCTACAACCCGGCCCCGTTGCCCGGCATGGTCCGGTTCTGGACCTGGGAGGCGTTTGCCCACGGTGCTGAAACGGTCTGTTACTTCCGTTGGCGTCAGGCCCCGTTTGCCCAGGAGCAGCTCCATGCCGGACTTTTGCGGCCAGACAGCGCAGACGCGCCAGCACTCGAAGAGGCGCGGCAGGTTGCGGAGGAACTGACCGAAGCCCCATCAGCCGCGGTTGCGCAGGCGCCTGTTGCCCTGATTTTTGACTACGACGCGGAATGGGCATGGCAGGTGCAACCTCACGGTGCCGGGCTCAGCTATTTCGATCTGGTGATGGATCACTATCGCGCGCTGCGGCGCTTGGGTCTGACCATTGATATCGTGCCGCCCACCCAGACGGATTTCACAGGCTATGCGCTGATTTTGGCACCTGGGTTGATCCATATGGCCGATGAGCTCCGCCAGGCATTAGAGGGCGCTGAGGGGCAGGTCTTGCTTGGCCCCCGCAGCGGCGCGCGCGATGCGGATTTCAATATCCCCACGACCACTTTGCCCCCAGCCATCGATGGTCTGGACGTCCGTGTGATTGCTGTTGAAAGCCTGCGTCCGGATATGCCGGTTGCCCTGGCGCAGGTTCCAGAAAACTCAACTGGGCCGTCCACGAGCGCCCCCCCGGGCACGGTCGGCAAGTATATGGAGATGCTGGAAGGCACCGCCGCGCCTGTGCTGCAAACTGCTGACGGGCGTCCGGTCGCGGTGAGCAACGGATCAACGACCTATTGTGCGGGATGGCTGGATGCGACCGGATTGGAGCGGCTGCTGACCCACCTATGCGCTACAGCAGCGCTGCCAGTCCAGCGCATGCCGGATGGTGTGCGCACCCGCAAAACCGCGACAGAGGAATTTTGGTTCAACCATCTGGCCAAACCCACTGACAGCCCTGTCGGGGTCCTGCCACCGGCTGCTGTGGTGCGCAGGCCCATCGACAACGATTGAAAAGCAAAAACCAATGAAAAGCCGCCGGATCACAAGACCGGCGGCTTAACCAAACCTATTTCTAGACCTAGACCGTGCCGCCCAGGCTGCCCTCCAGGGTGGCCAGCTCTTGGCCGCCTGCCATCAGGTCCTGCAGCTCTTCGGCGGAGATTTCCCCGCGCTTGGCGGTCCCCAGCGTTTGTCCGCGGTTGAGCACAGTAAAACGGTCTCCAACCGCCAAAGCATGGCGCACGTTGTGGGTGATAAAGACCACGGCAACGCCCTGCTTTCTGACCTTATCAATGGTCACCAGCACATTGGACGTCTGCCGCACGCCCAATGCGGAGGTCGGTTCATCCAGGATCAGAACTTTGGCGCCGAAATGGACCGCTCTGGCGATAGCAACCGTCTGTCGTTCACCGCCAGATAGGGTGCCAACCGCCTGATCTGGCCCGCGCAAATTGATGCCCATTTTGCGCATTTCTTCCATGGTGATGCGATTGGCATAATCATGGTCGAACATCTTCAGCGGGCCGATCTTGCGGACAGGTTCGTTGCCCATGAAGAAGTTCCGGCTGACTGACATCAGAGGGATCATCGCCAGATGCTGGTGAACCGTCGCAATCCCGGCTGCAATCGCATCGCGTGGATCGGCAAAATGCATCGGCTGACCCTCAAAGAGGATTGAGCCCGATGTTGGCTTGTGAACACCCGACATGGTTTTGATGAAGGTGGATTTGCCCGCACCATTGTCGCCCAGAAGACAGTGACATTCACCCGGGTAGACACCAACCGACACGCCCGCCAGCGCAATCACGCTGCCAAAGTGTTTCTGGATGTTCTGCATTTCGATCAAAGGGGTTGAGGACGACATCTTAGCGCTCTCCCGTGATCAGACGGCGAATATAAGTGTTCAGGATCACCGCGCACAACAAGATGACGCCCAAGAAGACACGAAACAGTGAACTTTCCACGCCCGCAAAGAACAGCCCCTGCTGGACCACCCCAAAGATCAGCGCCCCAAGAGCCGCCCCGATGACGGAACCATAGCCGCCGGTCAGCAACGCGCCCCCGATCACCACTGCGATGATCGCCTCAAACTCCTTGAGCAATCCGCGATCCGACCCGGCGCTGCCGAATTCCATCACCTGACAAGTGGCAAAGACCGTCGCGCAGAAGGCCGTGAACATAAACATCAGGATCTTCACGCGGTTGACCGGCACACCAGAATTGCGCGCCGCTTCGGCATCTCCGCCGGCTGCGAAGATCCAGTTGCCGAACCGTGTTTTGGTCAAAATAAAGTGCCCAACAACAACCAGCAAAAGCGCCCAGACAATCAGCATCGGCAGGCCGTCGACGACCGGCTGCCCTTTGCGGGTGCCGCGTTCGAACACGGCGATCCAACCGTTGTCACCAAGCCATTGGAATAGACCGGTCAGGATTTTGCCACCGAACACCGCAGCGAGCCAATCGCCCTCTGCCGCATCAGCGACCCCGCCAATAATCGTTTTGCGTTCAATGGTTTGGGGCAGATAGATCGCAAAGCCACGCAGGATGAACAGAAACGCAAGCGTTACGATAAAGCTGGGCAATCCGGTGCGCACCACGATGTAACCGTTCAGCGCGCCAATCGCCAGCGCCACCACAAAGGTCGTGATGATGGCCATCCAAACTGGCCAGCCAAGCGTGACGCTGAAAATCGCGATCAACATCCCGGCAAAGCCAATCATTGAGCCAACGGAAAGATCAAACTCCCCCGCAATCATCAAAAGACAGGCGCCCACCGCAATGATGACGAACTGCGCCGAAATCTGGCTCCAGTTCAAAATACCCTGACTGTTGAACATGCCGCTGTCGCCAGCGAAAATCAGGAACATGAAGAAAACGATGGCAGTGCCGATGATACCGCCGAGTTCGGGCCGGATCAGCGCTTCGCGGAAACGAGAGCGGTGTTTAATCCGCTCATCGCCCGCAATCTGAGTATGTGCGTCAGACATGGGCATCTCTCACAATAAGGGCGGCCCACAGACTGCGGCCGCCCAAAACAGTTTCAAATCAGCGATATTCGCCAGCGAATTGTTCCACCTTCTCGAGCGCGTCCTTGGTGACGAAACCAGGACCGGAGTTGATGTTGTTGCCGGGCAGAACCCCATAACGATGGTAGTTGGTCAAAACCACAACCGGCAGATAGGCTTGCAGGAATGGCTGCTGGTCGATGCCCCAATTGATCACGCCGGATTTCAGGCCTTTGACGATCTCTTCACCCAGGTCGAAAGTGCCGAAGTAGATGTCACCCGCCATGCCGTTTTCTTCGAGGGCAAGAATGGTCGGATCAGCCGATGTTGGGCCAAGCGTCAAGATCGCGTCGGTTTCCGGATTGGCATTGAGATAGGCCAACACGCGGTTCTTGATCTCTGCAGGGTCCTGGCCGCTGTCGATCATCTGTTCGCCCAGATCAACGCCAAGACCGTCCGCAAACCCCTGGCAGCGCTCGGTCGATGACGGCGAGCTGATGTAGTGGTTCACGCATAGGAAGCTGGCCATGCCATCGCCTTTGGCGCGCAGACCTGCCGCGTAGCCGGCATCGTACTCAGGCTGTCCAACATACATCAGCGCGCCAACTTCGCGGGCTTGATCTGGGGTGCCCGAATTCATGATGATGACGTCCACGCCGCTGTCGACGGCCGCCTGGATCGGACCAGACAACACGTCATAGTCGGACAGTGTGGTGATGATGCCATTGGGGCCTGATGCTGCGGCCTGCTCGATGATGCGCGCCATATCCGCCAGGTCACCGGTTGGTGGATTGCGATACTCCACCTCCACATTCATCTGCTCACCTGCCAGCGCAATGCCGTTCTTGATGGTGTTCCACCAGCTATCGCTGTCAGGTGCGTGGCTGACGAGAATGTATTTTTCGCCTTCGGCCGCTGCCGCTGTCGCGAGCATGAGCGGCGCTGCGGCGACCGCTGTTGCCGTTACAAATGTCTTGAAAATAGATGTCATTTCTTCCTCCCAGAGTTTGCACCGTGTTGCGTGCAGGCGGTTTCTCTCCGCGTCTGGCGATAGCAAAACACGAATCGATTTTTTTTGCAACCGGTTGCAAAATGTGGCAGCATTTTTCTACTGAACTCGGAGGCAAATCGGGATAGATGAACGGATCATTGTTTGAGACGACAGATCGACCGCGGTGGCCTTAGATTTCGGGGCATAACAGAAGGACACGCTGCGAATGGCAGTCACGCTGAAAGATGTTGCAGAACGGGCCAACGTGTCCCGGTCAGCGGTGTCACGGACATTCACCGATGGCGCGTCGGTGTCCGAAAAAATGCGCCGCAAGGTCGAAAAAGCCGCACAAGAGCTGGGCTACAGCCCGAACGCGTTGGCCTCCTCCTTGACGACGGGGCGAACCAAGCTGATCGGGCTGGTGTCAAACAACTTTCACAACCCGATTTTTCTTGAGGTTTTTGACAAGTTCACCAGACGACTGCAGGACAAAGGCCTGCGCCCGCTCTTGGTGAACCTCTCAGACGAAATTGACCCAAAGAACTCCGTTCGTATGTTGCGGCAATATTCCGTCGACGGCGTCGTGGTCGCCTCTTCCACGCTGCCGCCCGGGTTTGCCAAAGCGTTCAAAGACGCAGGCGTGCCTGTGGTTCACAGCTTTGGGCGCTCATCGCCGACACCGCAGGTGCATGTGGTTGGCATCGACAATGTGGAATGCGGCAGAATGGCTGCCAGGACACTATTGGCCAGAGGCTATAAAAACGTGGCCTTTCTGGGTGGCCCGGAAACAGCCACATCCACACAAGACCGTTTTGACGGGTTTCTGTCTGAAATGGCCAATCAGACGGGCGTCACATACAGCCATAGTTTCGCAGACGCCTATTCTTTTGAAGCGGGCCGCTCCGAAATGCTGCGCCTTTTGCAAAACGCACCGGCGGACGCCTATTTTTGCGGCGATGACGTTCTGTCGATCGGGGCGCTCAGCGCGATCCGCGAACAGGGGCTGCGCGTGCCCGAAGACATCGGGATTATAGGACTGAACGACATGGAAATGGCGCGGTGGCAGAGCAACGATCTGACCACCATCCATCAACCGATTGAGCAGATCGTGAACTCCTCAATTGAATTGGTGGTTGCGATGTTGGATGAGCCGGAGCGCTACCCCGAAGCGCGTATTTTCCCCTGCCACGTTGTGGAACGTGGAACATTGCGCCCGCCGCAACAGCACCCCTAAAACCATCAGGAGCGCGAGATACACCCGCGCCCCTGAACTGCCCCGAACTGCCCTGAACTGTTGCCGTTAGAACAGTGGTCTCTCTGCCGTCTCAGCGGAACATCGGAGGGCGCGCATCCAGCCAAGCGCCTGCCTCTGCACCGCTTTCTGCGACCGCAAACACAGCAGCCATCGACCGCAGCCCATCTTCGGCCCGCGGATAAAGATCCGCCGCCGGATCCACCGGACACCCTTCTTTTTCGGCGCGGATCGCCTCTGCCAGATCGCTGTAGATATTGGCAAACGCAAGCGGCATGCCTTCGGCGTGACCGATGGTGACTCGGCTCGTACGATCTGCCTCCGGGCTCAGGTTGGCCTCCCCCCGCTCAATCACCGTGCTGCGTCCCCCCAACGGCATCCAGTAGAGCTGGTTCGGCTGTTCCTGCGACCAACGCAGCCCGCCCTTCTCTCCAAACACCTGAAGGGTCAGCCCGTGCTGTCGGCCAATCGCGATAGACGACGTCCAAAGGCGTCCGACTGCGCCACCATCAAATCGCAGATTAACCATCGCATCATCTTCCAACTCCCGGCTGGCAATGCAGCTTACGGTGTCGGCGGACAGGCGCGTGACCTCCTGGCCGATGACGAAACTGGCCATATGCAAGGCGTGGATCCCACAATCGGCGAACTGCGCGGACACACCGGCCTGTGCCGGATCATAGCGCCAGCGCACCCGCGGATTGTCTGCATCTGCTGCGTCAGCATGATGACCATGGGCGAATTCTGCCTTCACCATGCGGATCTGACCCAGATCACCGCGCGCCACCATCGCCCTCATATGACGGACCAGCGAATAGCCGGTATAGCCATAGTTCACCGCGCAAATACGCCCAGTGGATTTGGCCAATTTGACGATCTCCTCCCCCTCTTCAACGGTCATCGTCATCGGCTTTTCACACAGCACATGGAACCCGGCTTCGAGGAAGCGTTTGGTGATTTCGAAATGCGTTGCGTTTGGCGTCGCCACGGTCACGAGATCCACACGGTCCTCGCGTCCGCGCTCGCCTGCGAGCATTTCCTCCCAATCGCCATAGGCACGGTCAGAAGCCAAACCAAGGCGCTGGCCATAGGCACGTCCCTCTTCGGGGCGGTGGTCCAGCGCACCAGCGACAAAGTCAAAGGCCCCATCCAAGCCTGCGCCAAGCCGATGGGCCGGACCAATCTGGCTGTGTTCACCGCCGCCAATCATGCCCCACTTCAGTTTCGCCATGGTTTCCCCCATCAATTGAAGCCAATGGTTTCAAGAAACGCGCGATTGATCCGCGCATCGCCAACCGGATCGGGATCAAGCAGCGGATCGCAATCCTGCTCAACCGTACACCAACCCGAGAAACCAGCATCCAGAAGCACCTGGCGCACGGCGGCGAAATCCACATCACCCTCGCCGAGATTGCAGAAAATACCCTGACCGCAAGCCTCATAGAACCCGGTGCGCTTCGCGATAACATCTGCCTTCACCGCCGGATCAATATCTTTGAAATGCATGTAGCTGATCCGGTCGATATGACGTTTCATAAAGGCAACGGGATCAAAGCCGGCATAGGAATGATGCCCGGTGTCAAAGCAGATTTTGAGGATCTGGTCATCGACCTCTGACAACAGGCGTTCCAGTTCTGGCTCGAAATCCATGAAGCCCGCGGCATGCGCATGGATCCCGACGGTCAGCCCATAGTCCTCACTGCCGATCTTGGCAACTGTGGCCAGCCTGTCGCGAAAGGCGGTCCATTCCGCTTTGTCCATCTGCTCCGCCTCGGTCGCCCGTCCCGCGGTCGCGGCACGACGGTCCGAAATGGAATCGATCAACACCAGATGCTCAGCCCCATGCGCTTTCAGCGCTTTGCAGGTCCGATGGGTTCCATCCAGCACATCCTCCCATTGTGCAGGATCGTGAAACCCCCGAAACACCACCCCGCCAATCAGGCTCAGATCATGTTCAGCCAAGGCATCGGCCAGGATCGCCGGATCTTCCGGCATAAAGCCGACAGGCCCCAGCTCAATCCCTTTGTACCCTGCCTCAGCGCATTGCTGCAGAACAGTCCGCCACTCGGGGTTTCTGGGATCCTGCGCGAATTCCACACCCCATGAACAGGGCGCATTGCCAATTCTAATCGTCATCTTGTCGATCTTTCTTCGATACTTAAAACTGAGATAGGGTTTGCCAGCTGCGCGACTGGGCCGAAGACATCGCTGCGGCGATCACCTGATTGACCGCCAAACCATCCTCAAAGGTGGGCCAAACTGGCGTGTTGGTTTCAATCGCCTGCAGAAAATCGCGCGCTTCAATGATGATCTGATCCTGATACCCGGTGCCATGGCCGGGGCCTTGGCAAAATGGCAGGTAATCGGGATGGGCGGGACCTGTCAGGATTTTGCGAAATCCCCGCTGCGCAGCATCCGGCTCGTTCAAATACAGCCACAGCGCGTTCTGATCTTCCTGATCGAACCGAATGGCGCCTTTGGTCCCGGTGATCTCGTAGGCGTAACCCATCTTTCGGCCCATCGCGATCCGGCTAAAGAACATCTGACCCATAGCGCCATTTTCAAACCGGCACATCATCTGCCCTTGATCATCGTTGGTCACCTGACCACCGGGGCGTTGGTGATGGACGGTTTCGATCTCGGCCATCACCTCTTTCAGCGGCCCGATCAGCGCCAGCGCCGCGTTGATCATATGGGGTGCAAGATCGCCCATGGTGCCATTTGCCGCCCCATCCGTGCGCCAGGAGGCAGGGGTTTCAGGATCCGCATAGAAGTCTTCCGTATGCTCCCCACGAAACCACGTGACCTCTCCAATTGCGCCGCTTGAAATCAGCTGCCGCGCATATTGGCTGGCTGGGGTGCGAATGTAGTTGAACCCAACCATATTCACGCACCTCGACCGCTGCGCCGCTGCCACCATAGCCCTGCTGTCTGCCAACGACGCGCCAAGCGGCTTTTCACAAAACACCGGCTTGCCCAGCGCAAAGGCCGCTTCGGCAATCTGGCGGTGCGTTTCTTGCGGGGTCGCAATCACGATTGCGTCGACCTCCGGCGCCTCAACAAGGTCCTGCCAATGCTGCGTGGCACGTCGAAACCCATAGGCTGCCCGATATTTTTCCGCGCTTTCTGCAGTTGACGCGCAAATCATCTCAAGCCGCGGGCGCAGGGTCGTGTTGAACACCGCGCCAACCGCGGACATGGCCACGGAATGCGCCTTCCCCATGTATCCGCCGCCCAGAATTCCGATGCCAATTTCTGCCATCAAACTGCACCACCCATGAAATTCGAATTGCAACCGGTTGCAAATTTAGTATCTTGAGAATCGAAATGTCGCAAGACGAAATCGTTGCGACACCAGATCATCTTCGGGGTTCCCACGCATGACAACGCCGCCATCCACCATTCGGCTGACCACCGCACAGGCCATCATTCGCTGGCTGTCCAATCAGTATATTCTCATTGATGGCCAAGAGATGAGGCTCTGTGGCGGCGGCTTTGGCATTTTCGGCCACGGCAATGTCACATGCCTTGGCGAAGCACTCTATGATGCGCGGGATGCGCTGCCTTTGTATCGTGGGCAAAACGAACAAAGCATGGGATTTGCAGCGGCTGGCTATGCCAAACAGTGGCTGCGGCAGAGGTTCATGTTCTGCACTGCCAGCGCAGGCCCCGGCACCTCCAACCTGGCGACAGCTGCCGCGCTGGCGCATGCCAACCGTCTGCCGATGCTCATGCTGTGCGGTGATACCTTTCTGACCCGCCTGCCCGACCCCGTGTTGCAGCAGATGGAAAACTTCGAGGATCCAACCGTCGGCGTAAATGACGCCTTCAAACCGGTATCGCGGTATTGGGATCGGATCACCCATCCAGCGCAGGTCATTCAATCACTACCTGCAGCGTTAGCTACAATGTTGGATCCGGGCGATTGCGGGCCTGCCTTCCTTGGCTTGCCACAAGACGTGCAGGGGTGGACTTATGACTACCCAACCGCGTTCTTTGAAAAGCGCATCCACCGCATTCGCCGCGTGACCCCCGATGAAGATGAGATCGCAGAGGCGGCCGCCCTTCTTCGCGGTGCGAAACGCCCCATGATCATTGCCGGCGGCGGGGTCCAATACAGCCGCGCCGTAGAAGAGCTGACAGCTTTCGCAACGACGCATCAGATCCCGGTTGTGGAAACAATCGCAGGACGCGCAAACCTGCTGGATACGGACCCATTGAACATCGGCCCTATCGGCGTCACCGGATCGGACAGCGCCAACACAATAGCCGAACGTGCGGATGTCATCGTTGCGGTGGGCACGCGTCTGCAAGATTTCACCACCGGCTCCTGGACTGCGTTTGCCCAGGACGCGCGGTTCATATCTCTCAATGCGGCCCGTCATGATGCTGGCAAACATCAGTCACTGCCAGTTGTCGGAGATGCCAAACGCGCATTGACCGCACTGTCAGCCGCCTGCACCGGCTACAAGGCGCCGGACACCTGGGTCCAATCGGCCCAAACGGAGCGGGAAAAATGGTCCGCATATGTGGCCGAGAATGTCGCCCATGGGGACAACAAACCCAAATCCTATGCGCAGGCCATCGGCGTTGTGAACGCGCTGTGCCACCCCCGCGACCGCGTCGTCACTGCAGCTGGTGGATTGCCTGCAGAGGTGACCGCAAACTGGCGCACCCTGAGCCCCGGAACGGTTGACGTGGAGTTCGGCTTTTCTTGTATGGGATATGAAATCGCCGGTGGCTGGGGCGCCAAAATCGCCCAAAGCCAACGCGAAGCTGATCGCGACACCATCGTCTTTGTCGGTGATGGTTCCTACATGATGCTGAATTCTGACATATACTCCAGCGTCTTGAGCCAAAAGAAACTGATCATTCTGGTGCTGGACAACGGTGGTTTTGCGGTGATCAACAAACTGCAAAACAACACCGGCAATGAGAGTTTCAACAACCTGCTCTCGGACTGCCCAACCATTCCGGAGGCTTTTGCGGTCGATTTCGAAGCTCATTCCGCAGCCATGGGCGCAAGAGCCGAAACCGTGGAAACCCCAGCAGAGCTGGCCGAAGCCTTCAAACGGGCACAAGAGGCCGATCGAACCAGCGTCATCGTGATGAAGGTCGATGCCTACGAGGGATGGACAACACAGGGGCATGCCTGGTGGGAAGTGGGAACACCCCACGTGACCACCAGTCCAGGTGTCGAAACGGCCCATCATGAATGGGAAGCAACCCGTAGCAAACAGCGTCGGGGGGTCTGATGCACAGCCTCGATGCGATCATCCGCAAACTTGCCGGACGCCGCTTTCTGGTGATCGGCCGGGTCGGCATGGATCTCTGCCCCACCCCCGCAGGCACCGCAACACAGGCTGCCACCGATATGATCGTGGCCATGGGCGGAAGCAGTGCCAATATCGCCGCAGGACTGGTGAAAATGGGCTGCGAGGCCGCGCTGGTGACCTGCGTGTCCGATGACGCTGTTGGGTGGTACTGCCTGAACCAATTGGACCACTATGGCGTGGACCGCACGATGGTCAGACGGATCACCGGCGAATATCGGACCTCGCTTGCGGTCTATGAAAGTCGGGTAGAAGACCATCAAAGCGTGATCTATCGCAACAACGCGGCAGATTTCCAAATGGGCCTCGAAGATGTCGAACAGATCGACTACAGCGCCTTTGACGCCGTGATCGCCGCTGGAACCGTCTTTGCTGCGGAACCGTCCCGCTCCGCCGCGTTCCGGGCCTTCGAACTGGCCCGCGCAGCCGGTTTGCCTGTGATTTTCGATGTCGATTACCGCCCCTACAGCTGGCCCTCGGCCGAGATTGCAGCCGATGTCCTGTCTCGCGCGGGCGACCTTTCTGACATCATCGTCGGCAATGACGAGGAATTTGGCTTTATGGCGGGCGGGATCGACAAAGGCCTCGCCAAGGCTCGCAGTCTCGCACGTACCAAAGCCGCCATCGTGGTCTATAAAATGGGCCCCAAAGGCGCGATCACACTGACGGGTGACACCCAGATCCCCACCGGCATTTTCAAGGTCGACGCGCTGAAACCAACAGGCGCGGGCGACAGTTTCATGGCTGGGTTTCTCGGCGCTTTGGCCGCCAATCAGCCCCTGAAGGATGCGATCCTGCGCGGTTCGGCCTGCGCATCAATCGTTGTGGCAAAACCCGGCTGCGCCCCTGCCATGCCCGATACTCAAGCGCTGGAGGCGTTCCTCGCGAGCCATCCTGGCGCAACCGCTGTTTGAAAGGATTTGACCATGCATATTGCCCCCCATGACAACAAGAACAAAGCCATCGTGGCGGCGGACAACGATGTCGTTCCACTGAACTATTTCAACATCGTCAAACTGACCAAAGATCAGAGTTTTGAATATCAGGTTCCGGGATATGAAACCTGTATCGTTCCCGCCACCGGCACCGTTGATATTGAGGTTGAGGGGCTCACCTACAGCGCCTTGGGCAACCGCACGCTGGATGTCTGGGACGGAGAGCCCGAAGGCGTGTATATTCCTGTTGGCGCCAAAGTGACCATCACCTGCCGATCCGATCAAACAGAAACATTTATTGCGGGCGCAAAATACGACAAAGTCCTCGAACCCTTTGACGTGCGAGGCGATGGGATCGATCTGGTGCAATACGGCTCCGACGACACCAAAACCCACCGGAAAATCAAACACATCTTAGGTCAAAAACAACACGACAAAGTCGGCCGCTTGCTGGTGTCCGAGCTGTTCACCGTCGGTCAGGGCGGCTGGTCGGGGTTTCCTGCGCATAAACACGACACCGACCGCAAAGACGCTGAAGGCAACATCATCGAAACGCGGCATGACGAGACCTACAACTTTCGCTTTCGCCCAAACCACGGCTCGGGCGTTCAGATCCTGCAGCGCGAAGAAGGTGAACCTGGCGATGCCTACCAACTGATGGATGGCTCCACGATCATGATCGACAAAGGCTACCACCCCTGCGCGGTCATGCCTGGATATGAGATGTATTATTTCACCATTCTTGGCGGGCTGAGCCAACGCAGTCTGATCCAGTATTTCCAGCCAACCCACGCCTATCAGGTGGAAACCATCCCTGGCATCAAAGACATGGTGGCAAAGTTCAAATGACCCTCGCCACATTGAAGGAGGTCCTGCAGCCCGCCTTGCGAGACGGGTATGCTGTGGCCGGGTTGGTGACATTGGGTTGGGAAGACATGCGCGCCTATGTTGCGGCCGCCGAAGCAGAGAATGTCCCTGTTATCCTACAGGCGGGCCCCTCCTGCAGGATGCACACGCCGCTGCCGATCTTGGGGAAGATGTTCCGCCATTTGGCCGAGGACGCAAGCGTTCCCGTGGTCGCACATCTCGATCATGGATACACGGAAGGTGACTGTCGCATTGCCATCGACAGCGGTTTCACGTCTGTGATGTACGATGGATCGCGCAAACCGCTCGACGAGAATATCGCCGAAACCGCGAAGATCGTAGAAATGGCCCATGCCGCTGGTGTGTCCTGCGAAGGCGAGATCGGCTTTGTCGGCTATTCCGGAGGAGAGCAATCCGCCGGGACAGATCCGCAGGAGGCCTGCCGCTTTGCGCGCGAAACAGGCGTGGATGCCATGGCAATCTCGGTGGGAAACGTCCACCTCCAGCAAGACAAAGAAGGCGGACTGGACGTTGCGCGCATTCGCGCGATTGAGGCGCTCACTGACGTGCCGCTTGTCATCCATGGCGGCTCCGGTGTGCCGGTAACAGAACGCCAGACACTGGCGCGCCGCTCGCAGGTATGTAAGTTCAACATCGGGACAGAACTGCGCATGGCATTCGGCAGTGCGCTGCGCACCGCTGTCAACGTCGATCCAAGCCGGTTTGACCGTGTCAGCATACTCAGCGAAACCCATGATCCTGTTGTCGATGCCGCACGCAAGGTGCTGCGGTGTTTCAAGGGAGACTCCCAATGATCAAAATCGGACTTCTGGGCTGCGGCCGCATCGGACAGGTCCATGCGAGGTCGATTGACCAACTGGACAATGTCCGCATCACCGCTGTTGCAGACGCCATGCCAGCCGCCGCAGAGGCACTTGCTGCCAAGACCGGCGCAAAGGTCCTGTCGCCAGACGAGGTGATCAACAGCCCCGATGTGGATGCCGTGGTTATCGGCACACCCACGGACACACATTTCGATCTGATCCACAGCGCTGCCGCCGCCGGCAAAGCGATATTCTGTGAAAAACCAATCGACATGTCCGCAGACCGTATTCGCGCCTGCCGCACGGCCGTGGACGCCGCCAACGTAGCGTTTCTGACCGCTTTCAACAGGCGATTTGATCCCAATTTTGCCAACCTGGAATCGCGGTTGCGAGACGGAGCCATCGGCGACGTGGAGTTGATCACCATACTGTCGCGTGACCCCTCGCCGCCGCCTGTCAGCTACATCAAAACATCTGGCGGTTTGTTCCGTGACATGATGATCCATGATTTCGACATGGCGCGCTTTTTGCTGGCCGAAGAACCGGTCCAGGTCTTTGCAGTCGGCGCCGCACTGGTGGATCCTGAAATCGGTGCTGCAGGGGATGTGGACACGGCTGCGGTGACACTCACCACCGCGAGCGGCAAGATTTGTCAGATTTCCAACTCGCGTCGGGCCACCTACGGCTATGATCAGCGTGTGGAAGTTCATGGATCCAATGGTCTGCTGCGGGCTGGAAATGTATTGGAAAACACAGTTGAAATTGCAGGCGCTCAGGGATTTCAGCAGGCCCCAGCCCAGCACTTTTTCCTAGAACGCTACGAAGCCGCGTATCGCAACGAGATGGCAAGTTTCGTGACCGCAATCCAAAACGGCACCCAGCCCTCGCCCAGCCTGCACGACGGTCTGAGAGCACAGGTCCTTGCGGATGCCGCAGCCGCATCTTTGGAAAGCGGCCTGCCAGTTACGCTGCCGGCGGAGTAATCAGACAGCTGCATGCCCCGGTCTGCCGCGGCGGGCCGGGCGTCGTGCAGGTAGAACCATCCGCCGCTACAACCCTAGGCAGCGGCGCGCCTCAGGGCTGCAGTTTCAAACCGGAAAATCACCGTAAAAAACAGTGTCGGCTGAGCGTAACCTGTCGCTATAGTTGGGATCACCGGTTTGGCCAGCAATGCAAAACACAACAAACAGCTGCCAGCAGTCCCGGTAACACGTAGCAATCAGGGACAGATACGTCATGGACGAACTCATTTCTCAGGCCGACGCCATATGGCCTATTCTTTACAATGCAGCCAAAGCGGTTGTGGTTCTGGTGGTTGGCTGGATCGGGGTCGGCATCATCGGCAACGCAGTGCGGCGGCGCATCAACAACACCCCGCAGATTGATCCCACGCTCGGCAATTTCATCGCCAGCATCGTCCGTTGGGTTCTGCTGCTGATCGTCTTTATCGCGGTCCTGGGAATTTTTGGTATCCAAGTCACCAGTCTGGTGGCAATGCTGGGTGCGGCGACCCTGGCCATTGGTCTTGCCCTTCAGGGCACGTTGAGCGACTTGGCCGCTGGTTTCATGCTGGTCCTGTTTCGCCCCTATAAGATCGGCCAATATGTCGATATCGGCGGCACCTCGGGCACAGTTGTAGATCTGAACCTCTTTGTCACAGAGCTGGTCACGCCGGACAACGTGCAGATCATCGTGCCAAACGGTCAGGCCTGGGGCGCGATCATTACGAATTTCTCGGCCCATGACACCCGCCGCGTTGATATGGTGTTTGGCATCGATTATGGCGACAACGCCGATGCTGCAAAGGCCGTCATCTTGAAGCTGGCAGAGGCGGATGAGCGGGTGATGAGCGATCCTGCCCCCTGGATCCGCGTTACCAACCTTGGCGACAGCTCTGTTGATCTTACACTGCGGATCTGGTGCCAGGCCGCCGACTATTGGGAACTGAAATTCGCTATGACCCAGGCGGTGAAAGAAGCCTTTGACGCAGAGGGGATTTCCATTCCTTATCCGCATAGCGTCGAGATCAAGAAAGACGGGTGACCCCGGAACTGGATCTGGCTGCTCAATCGGGCAGCCAGACCTCCAAACGCCAGCTCAGCTGTGCGATGGTCTGTATGGACGGAACAGGTTAGAGGCTGACGCGCTGGGTCTGCGCAAATTGCGATGCTGCCAGGCGAGCACGCGCTTCCCGCGCCCGGTCCAGAATACGGTTTTCCGGTTCAACCGGCGGCCAGCCGCACATGCGTGTCATGCCATCCAGATCAAAGAACGACCATTGCGCGGCCAGCAATTGATAGCTTTTGACCTCCCATCCCGACTCATCCGGTTCGAACCGCAAACGCCAAGCCCCGCGCACCTGTACACGCAAACGCATCCGCCGGATATTCAACATCGCCTGATGCCCGTTGGTCGCGGTCCGCACCGCCTGACTGCGCAAGCGTTTCATGCGATCGGCAAGCGCGTGGACATCCTGCATGCGCCGCCCGGCAATCACGACTTCGATCTCGGTTTCTGGCTGCACAATTCCACTGATCAACAGATCGCCGCGTGAACTGCGGTTGAAGACAGGGATCAGCTCAACGACGACCGTTCTCACCTCTCGTTTGAACAGGCCTGCATCTTCGATTTGCGAAGTGACTTTCGAACGGGGGCGACGGCGATTTTTCATGGGCAGTTCCAAGGCCCACGATGGATCAGGGGCGCGTAAAGGGTCGTTTAGACGCCCAAAATACGCCAGCTGTTGTTAATGAATGATTGAGCAAGCAAAACAAGGTGATAGAGGCCGCCCGCGTTTTGGCCGCATTTACGGTACCCGGAGCGTTCAAAGGCCTTGTCACACACAAGGCTACATCTGGAACCCTCAGCCTTCGCAACAAGTGGCCTCATGCAACAGATACGCAGGAGCATAGGCAAACAGCGGTCCGGCCCCGTCTGAGGGGACCAGACCCAGTGCATCAGCCCGTTGCATCAGCCCAATGCATCAGCCCGATGTATCAGACAGTCAGACGGTCAGCCCGGCAGTGTGCCACGTGTGACATAACGGAGGATTTGCACGACCTGCTCTGGCTCGCTAGCCACAGCCAGTGCTGCAGCGTGGACTTCTTTCAGGGCGTGTTGGTGCGCATCCTGGGACAGCACAATCAGCGATTTGCCCAACGCTGCGGCGTAGCCTGCATCAAAAGCTGCATTCCACTGCTTGTATTTGTCGCCGAACCGAACCACCACAACATCGGCCTCTTCAATGCCCTTGCGCGTGCGGATCGCATTGATCTTGGCGCCTTTGTGGTCATGCCAGAACTTGTTTGGCTCCTGACCCAGAATGGCCACACCACAGTCATCGCTGGCGTCATGGTCTGTCACCGGACTGGTGAACTGCACATCCAGCCCCTCGGCCTCATTTTGAATTTGTTCGCGCCAATCTGTGTGAATTTCACCGGAGAGATAGACGTTCAGTGACATGCGTTTCCTTTCCCTGCGTCAGCGGTTGCCTGCTGGCCTGCGCTGGCGTCTTTGCTGTGTCTTGGCATCGGCCAAGTATCCCTCAGGATCCGGGGGGCGTCCACCGCATGTTCAGCGCAGAGGGGCCAAAACAAAAAACGCGCCCCAAACGGGGCGCGCTTCAATCCATCATATCAGCGAAGATCAGCTGCGCAGCGTGCCGCCGGTTGCTTTGGTCACTTTGGCAACAATCTTGTCGCTGACCGCTTCGATATCTTTTTCGGTCAGTGTTTTATCTGTCGGCTGCAAACGGGCCGTGATGGCGAGGGATTTTTTGCCCTCACCCAAGCTGCCACCGATGAATTCATCGAACACACGGACATTTTCGATCAATGCCTTGTCTGCGCCTGCTGCAGCATTGACCAAAGTCAGCGCCTCTACGTCATCATCAACGACGAAGGCGAAATCCCGGTCGACCGCCTGCAGATCGCTCTGCACCAAAGCACCACGGCTGGCGCCAGTGTTGCGGGGCAATGGCACCTCATCCGGCCAGATGGTGAAGGCAACTGCCGCACCTTTGATGCCCATTTCCGTCAGGACCTTCGGATGCAGTTCACCGAACACACCCAAGACCTTTTTCGGACCAAGGCAGATTTTGCCGTGACGGCCAGGGTGCCACCAGGATTGCGCCCCACGCAGGATCTGAACCTTCGCAGGCGCGCCGATTGCCGCCAGCACCGCTTCGATGTCGGCTTTTGCATCAAAGGTATCCACCGGGCGGCTCGCGCCGTGGACATCCTTTGGCCCGGTGCGGCCCACCAAAAGTCCAGAGATCAGATTGTGCTGCTCACCAGGTTCACCCCCGTGGAAGGCGGGCCCAACTTCGAACAGGGCCATATCTGCGAAACCACGTGCCTGATTGCGGGCCGCTGCCTGCAAAAGACCTGGCAGCAAGGCAGGACGCATATGCGACATTTCAGACGAAATCGGGTTCGCCAGCATCGTTGCATCATCCCCGCACCCAAACAGCGCAGCGGATGCCTGATCAATGAAGGTATAGCTGACCACCTCGTTATAGCCGAGCCCAGCACAGGTGCGGCGCGCCATCTGCTGGCGCCGCTGCTGCGGTGTCATGACAGATGCAGGAACGCCCTCGGTCAGGCGAGGCAGCGGCTTTCCTTCCAATTTGGTCAGGGATGCAATCCGCGCGACCTCTTCCACCAGATCGGCTTCGCCCAGGACATCGGGACGCCAGCTGGGCACATGAGCCATATTGCCTTCAAGCCGGAAACCCAGCCGGGTCAGTGTCTGACGCTGCTCAGCCTCTGGGATGTCCATGCCCACCAGCGACTGTACGCGCTCTGGATCGAGCTTATAGGCACGTGCATGATCTGGCACAGATCCCGCAACGACAATGTTGGAGGGCTCACCGCCACAGAGATCAAGGATCATCTGTGTCGCTAGATCCAGACCATCGCGCGTGAATTCAGGATCAACGCCGCGTTCAAACCGATACCGTGCGTCAGAATTGATCTTCAGCGCCCGGCCTGCAGTCGCGATCTGGATGTGATCCCAAAACGCGCTCTCGAGGAACACATCAACGGTCTCTTCCGTGCAGCCAGTGTTTGCACCACCCATGATGCCTGCAATGCTCTCCGCACCGTTGTCGTCGGAAATCACCATCTGCCCGGGAAGCAGCGTGTATTCCTTTTCATCCAGCGCCACCAACGTTTCACCGCCTTCTGAGCGATGGATGCGCAGATTGCCCTGCACTTTGGCGGCATCAAACACATGCAACGGCCGGTTCAGATCAAAGGTGAAGTAGTTGGTGATATCAACCAGCGTCGAAATCGGGCGCAGACCAATCGCGGTCAGACGATCCTGAAGCCACTGCGGGCTTGCGCCATTTTTGACACCGCGGATCAAACGGCCGGTGAACAGAGGACATCCATCCAATGTGTCGGCTGCGATCTCAGCCTTGATCGGGCTTTCATAGCCGCCCTCAATCGGGGTGACCGCCAGCGGCTTGAGCGTACCCAAACCGCGCGCTGCCAAATCACGGGCAATGCCGCGCACACCCAGGGCGTCAGGACGGTTGGGCGTGATTGCGATTTCGATCATAGGATCCACTTTGGCCGGGCTGTTGGCCGCCAGCCAATCAACGAAGCGATCCCCAACTTCGCCAGATGGCAACTCGATGATACCGTCGTGTTCATCGGACAGCTCCAATTCGCGCTCCGATGCCATCATCCCGTAGCTTTCAACGCCGCGGATCTTGCCAACGCCAATGGTGATATCGAGACCCGGAATATACATGCCTGGCTTACACACCACCACGGTAATACCTTCGCGGGCATTCGGCGCGCCACAAATGATCTGCATCTCGCCTTCGTCGGTATCGACCTGACAGACGCGCAGCTTGTCCGCATCCGGATGTTTTTCCGCATGCTTAACATAGCCCAGTGTGAACCCTTTCAGCCGATCGGCAGGGTTCGACACGGCCTCCACCTCAAGACCAAGATCGGTCAGGGTTTCTGTGATTTCCTCGACCGATGCGTCGGTCTCCAGGTGATCTTTCAGCCAGGAAAGTGTGAATTTCATCGGTCCGATATCCTATGGCAAGCCATGTCTGTTGCAGCAGGCAATGACAAAGATTGCCCCCATGTGCAAGCCTTGCCGCTGGCTCCGGCTCAAGGATAGCTCGGGGTGAGACCCAAAAGCTCATCCAATTGCCGCCCAATCCAGCCATGGGGCACAAAATGCCCGCCAGGATGGAGGTCCAGAACCACGTCTCCTTCGGGGCAGTCCCAGGCGATGCGGCTGAAGGTCAAAAAGCTGCGCACCTGCCATTGTCCCAAATCCGCGCCCTCAGTGGGGCAGTCAAAATCACGCCGCCAGAGCGACACGGGGTATGTGGTGTCTCCGCCAGGGCCGAGCGGAAAATCCATGACCGTATCGGCAAGGCCATGTACATGGCGCACCTCGGCAGGCTGCTCATCACAGGTTTCAAACTGCTCCAGGCTGCCCGCCACCGCTAGCAGGGCCGCAACATCAGCGCCACTGTGGCATACATATCGCCAGGCCATGGCCGACCCATATGAATAGCCTGATACGAATATCCTTTCAGCATCAATGGGAAAGCGATTGGCGACATCCCCAAGGACCGCTTCCGCAAAGGGCACATCCTCGGTGTCGGCTGTCCAAAAATTCCAACTGCGCCCGCGCCCATTCGGGGTCACCAGTAGCACCCCCCGCCGGTCGGTCGATGCCCCGATGCGATCCGACTTCTGTGCATGCACACCCGTGCGCGACCAGCCATGAAAATGCAGCAGAACCGGGAGCGCGGTGACGCCATCCCACCCGTCCGGCACCTTCACATGATAAGACCGCTCCCCAAGAGAACAGGCAACTGCGTCTCCGCAGGGGGCCGCATTGCCCCGCCACGGCCCCATCGCATGTGAAGGCAGGGTTTGCGCGAGGAGCCAAAAGACCGCCGCGCATTTTGCAAGATGATGTTTCATGGCCCCGACCCTATCCAACCCGGCCGCCCAGTCACGTCACATATTCGTGGGCACTGCGGCGTGCATATAAGATGACGCGCAGCGCATAGGACCGAAACAGATGCGGTCATAACCTCAAACCGCAAACCGCGAACGCCCCATAATCCACGCGACAACATCCATGCGAGCACCCATGCGCCAGAAACACCCCAAAAGAAAAGCCACCGCCCCTTGGGAGCGGTGGCCTTTCAGAAGTCAAAATTGCAGCCCGATCAGATCACATTGCAAACTGACAAGCACTTTCGCAACACATCGTCTGGAACGACATATAAGGTGACACTTTTAGCGACTGAAACCCCCTTGTTTTGTGGGGTTTCCTGATAGCGCCGACATCTAACTTGCCATTTTCCGACACGTAACTTGCAACTCATCGAACAAAGAAGTGCTGCAACCCCCAATCCACGGCAATTCTCAATAAATCTCAACCAAATGACGCGTCTTCGCGTTTGAAAATCCCCCTCGGCATTGCCTGACACTGACTGCGTGTAGAATCCCAACCCTTTCGATCGATGGATGAGAAAACTTGGTTACTTGATGCAGGGCATATAGACCGAAATGAGCTTTGTTTGTCGCTAGGTTTCACTCGAAGCATCGTCAGCAGCGCAGATCGCGTCCAATACCCTCAATACCTCTCTGAGTTCCCGTCTCACGATCTCAACGCGCTGCATTGCCAAAGTCTCATGACGTCCAGCTAGCTCCAAAACCACGCCCATCACACTATCCGAGTGCTTCATCAAACCAATCAAATGCTCACCACTTGGGCCGTATGAACCGGCTATCCAGTTCTTTGCGGTCCTTTCGCTTACTCCTGTCCACTTTATAGTTGCTTTCGCCGCCCGGCCTGCGCCCCCTAGTTCATAGGTCAGCGCAGACCTAACTGCCTCTCGATATTCTACAGCCGAAACCAGATCCTGGCTGCCTCTATGAAAGATGTTGCCCTTTTTATGAAACATGTTTCCGTCTCCCTTCCGATAAGTTCGTGAAAGGAATCGCAGAACAGCTGCGCAAAATTACGAATTTGAATATGGAGGGCCACGTCATTGAGTTGGCCAAATAACAAATCAGACGGAGACAAACGCCGGAACGCAGCCCAGTACGTTCGCATGTCGACAGAGCATCAACGCTACTCGACCGAAAACCAGGCCGACGCCATCCAGCGCTATGCCGATGAACGCGGCTACAGAATTATCCGAACCTATTCTGATGCAGGTAAAAGCGGATTGAGAATTCAAGGCCGCGCAGGCCTATCGCAATTGATCGACGACATCGAAACTGGTCAAACCGATTTCAAAACTGTTCTCGTTTACGATGTCAGCCGTTGGGGTCGCTTCCAGGACGCGGATGAAAGCGCCTACTATGAGTATATCTGCAAACGGGCGGGCATTTCGGTCGAATACTGCGCCGAGCAATTCGAAAACGACGGAAGTCCCGTTTCCACCATTGTGAAAGGCGTCAAGCGCGCGATGGCTGGCGAATACAGTCGCGAGCTGTCGC
The DNA here is from genome assembly GCF_022825805.1 of Phaeobacter sp. Lineage (GTDB taxonomy): Bacteria > Pseudomonadota > Alphaproteobacteria > Rhodobacterales > Rhodobacteraceae > Phaeobacter. The sequence continues at coordinate 2,417 of NZ_JAJDWC010000118.1, read as the reverse complement.
AAAAGGTCTTTGCAGGACAGCGTCGACTGATTGAGTTGGGTTATCGACAAGGCGGCGCGCCTGGGTTCGGGCTGCGGCGCATGTTGATCGATGAAGCCGGTCGTACCAAGGGCATCCTGTCGCGAGGAGAGCACAAGAGTATTCAAACCGACCGGGTTACGCTTGTTCCGGGTCCGGCTGATGAAGTCGCTATAGTAAACCAAATATTCTTGAGGTTTGTGAATGATAGTTGGTCTGAAGCTGAGATTGCGTCAGATCTGAACCGACGCGGCATCCGAACTGATCTGGATCGGGAGTGGTCACCCGCGGTTGTGCGTCAAATTCTGACCAACGAAAAATACATCGGGAACAATCTCTGGAACCGCCACTCCTTCAAACTCAAGAAACGCCATGTCCAGAACGATCCGGAAAACTGGGTCCGCGCTGTTGCTGCCTTTGAAGCAATTGTTGACGCCAACCTGTTCAACGCTGCCGGAGCAATCATTGCGGCTCGTTCACATGTATTGTCCGACGATGAAATGCTGGATCGGCTAAAGGAGGTACTGGAAGAAAACGGCTACCTCTCAGGCTTTGTCATCAATGAAGCACCAAAGCTTCCATCAAGCGGCGCTTACCAGAACAGATTTGGTAGCCTGTTGCGTGCTTACAGCCTCGTCGGCTTCAAGCCTGACAGAGATTACCGATACATTGAGATCAACAGACGATTGCGCGGCCTGCATTCCGACATCGTCCGGGACATCATCGCCGGGGTCGAAGCCGTTGGCGGAGACGTCGCTCAAGGCCACAATGCAGATACTCTCATCATCAACGATGAGTTTACCGTTTCCATTGTCATCGCACGCTGCATGCAAACAGGCGCGGGCGCGTATCGCTGGAACATTCGCCTGAGCACCGGTCAGCTCCCCGACATGTCCATCGTCGTCAGGATGGGGCAGGCAAACAGAACGCCGCTCGACTACTACTTGCTGCCTACCTTTGACATGACCAAATCAAAGCTGCGCTTGGCGGAGAACAACGGTTTGTCCCTTGATGCATTCCGCTTCGACAACCTGGCGCATTTCTTCGACATGGCCGCACGTACGCCAATACTGGAGGCAGCGTGATGGACCATGCGTCGGTCGGACACACTGTTCTTGTTCCCGTCGATGCAATTACCGTCGTCAACCCAAGGCTCAGGAACAAAAAGGTTTTCGACGAGATTACCGCGAACATCGCGGAGCTTGGGTTGAAAAGACCCATTACGGTTGCGGCGCGTGAGACTGAAGACGGAGACAAGCCGGTATACGAATTGGTCTGCGGCCAGGGCCGACTGGAGGCATTCAAGGTTCTTGGCCAATCTGAAATCCCGGCGATCGTCATCAATGCCAGCAGCGAAGACTGTCTTGTAATGAGCCTGGTAGAAAATCTGGCGCGCAGGCAGCACCATTCGCTGGATTTGCTCCGAGATATTGGGCGCCTCAAGGAAAAGGGATACTCTGAAGCTGAAATCGCCGCCAAGACCCAGCTGTCCAAGAAGTACGTCCACGGCGTTATTAAGCTTCTGGAAAGTCATGAACATCGCCTCCTGCGTGCAGTGGAGAGCGGTAAGATACCGGTCAGTGTTGCCGTTGACATTGCGGACGCGGATGACGTCGGCGTGCAACGTGTTCTCCGGCAGGCTTATGAGAAAAAGCTCCTGCGCGGCGGAAGACTCCTTGCAGCCAAGCGTCTTGTTGAAGCGCGCCAAAAACACGGCAAGGGTCGCGCGAACACTGTCGAACGGCCACGCAAGAGTCTATCTGTCGAGACTCTGCTCAAGACCTATGAAAACGATGTCGAGAAAAAGAAGGTGCTTCTGAGAAAGGCAGGCGCAACGCGGAGCGAATTGCTTTTTCTGACACAAGCGCTCAAGACGCTGATGGCTGACGAAAACTTCGTCACATTGCTTCGCGCCGAAGGGTTGGCCAGTCTGCCAAAACAAGTTGCAGACCGCCTAACTCAGTCCGAGGAGGTGTCCGCATGTCGGTGACCCGGGAAGAACGGACGGTTGCAGCTGCTTTTGAACAGGAGCTGGTGACGCTTCCATTCGAGGAGATCGCGCCACTCTACGTGGTCACCCCGCAAAAGAAGGCCAGCATTAAGTTCAAACAGATCGCGGCATCTGTTCTGGAAATTGGCCTTGTTGAACCTATTGTCGTGTCCCGCGACCCTTACAACGCTGGTCAATATACATTGCTTGATGGGCATCTGCGCCTTGAGGTTTTGAAGGACCAGGGTCAGACACATGCGCGATGTCTTGTTGTCTGACGTCAGCACCTACCGGATAGATTTAGGGTTTGAGCAACGGAGGATTTCTGGTTCATCGAAGCCATTATGGAGCGAAGATGAACAAGAGATCCGGAACATCGAAGGATGCCGCTGACAAGTTGGTCAGGGGT
>NZ_JAJDWC010000022.1 GCF_022825805.1 Phaeobacter sp. | reverse complement strand
TGTTACCTACACCGGACAATTCAGAATGTTCTCGACAACTAAAAATTTAGTATTGATTAGGGTGTTGTTTGTAAATGATTTTATTTCGCACCTTGAAGGGCGGGTATCTTGATCCGTCGCCGCAGATTCAGCGTAGGCTGTAGACGAATTATACCTATGATTGCTTTATATCTATTATTATCAACCCAAAGCGTGGCGCGCAATTGTTCTGCGAAGTGAAGATTATCATCGCTGCTGGATTGGTTTCCCGATAAGGGAGTCGCATGGACAACAGCGATACATTTGAAATTTTCCTCACAGCTCCTCCGGGTCTGGAACAAGCTCTCCTTCGCGAGGTGGTGGAGGCCGGATTTTCCACGCCGCAGATCGTGCCAGGTGGTGTCACGATTATGGGGGGCTGGAGCGATGTTTGGCAGGCCAATCTCCGTTTGCGCGGTGCGGCGCGGGTGCTGGCGCGTATCGGCGCCTTTCGGGCCTTCCATCTGGCACAGCTTGATAAACGAGCGCGCAAGTTCCCTTGGGAAACAGTGCTGAGGGCCGATGTGCCGGTGCGGGTGGAAACCACTACAAACAAGAAGTCCAAGATTTATCACGCTGGCGCCGCAACGCAGCGTATTGAGCGTGCGATCCAGGAAACCCTGGGTGCGCCAATTGATGCCGCGGCTGAGGTGACGGTGAAGCTGCGCATTGATGACAATATGTGCACCTTCAGTGTCGACACCTCTGGTGAGGGTTTGCACAAGCGCGGTCATAAAACAGCCGTTGGCAAAGCCCCAATGCGGGAAAATCTCGCCGCTCTGTTCCTGCGGGAATGCGGCTACACCGGGCAAGAGCCGGTTGTGGACCCGATGTGTGGCTCAGGTACCTTCGTGATCGAAGCGGCGGAAATCGCATCCGGGCTGCTACCGGGCCGCAGCCGCAGCTTTGCGTTTGAGAAATTGGCGACATTTGACCCAGATGCCTGGGCCGCCGTGCGAGACGCGCCACCAATGCGCGCGACAGATCTGCGGTTTTATGGATCAGACCGCAATGCCGGGGCCGTGGAAATGGCGACCAGCAATGCAGATCGGGCCGGTGTCAGCGCGCTGGTCGAGATCAGCCAACAGGCGGTCAGCGATCTTATGCCACCCGTTCAAACGGGAGAAAACCAGACGGGCCTGGTGATCGTGAACCCGCCCTATGGCGCCCGAATTGGCAATAAGAAACTGTTGTATGCGCTTTATGCGGCGCTGGGCGAAACCCTGATGGCGCAGTTCAGCGGGTGGCGTGTGGGCATCGTGACGAGTGAGACGTCGTTGGCCAAGGCCACGAACCTGCCGTTTCTGCCCTATGGACCGCCCATTGCGCACGGCGGGTTGAAGATCCGTTTGTTCAAAACCGATCCGCTACCTTAAATCACACCCGTCCAAGTCGTGCGCTTCAGGGTCAGGTCCCGGCCGCGCGCCAGGCCGCGACCAACCCGGCGTTTGCCATCCGCGCCGCATCGGTCTGCGTGACTGGGATGCCCTGATGAGCCAGCGCGCGCATGTAGGCAGGCTCAATCTCTGCCGGTGCAATCAAGGCCACGTTCTGCCCCAGCCAATAGGGGCGGGCTGCGGCCAATTCGGCCCCGAGCAGCAGTCCCCAAAGGCGGGCATCACGCACTGAATCTGGCATTTGCTCGTCCGCTTGCAGCTCGGCCAAACGCGCGGCCAAGGCTTCGGGGCGGGAGAGCGCGGTCTCCATCGCATCGACAAACGCTTGTTGGTCTGCGGTGCTGCTCAGATCGCTGGGCGCGGACTTGCCCAGAACGGGGGCAAGATGTCGGTGCATCGCGACACTCAAAAAGCTCTGAAAGCTGACCACTTCGTTCGCGCTGATTAAGACCCAATGGGTCGTTGCGCCGGGCAGGCAGACAACGCCGTCCCAATTGGGATTGAGGCTGAGAAACCCAGCAATGCGATTGGCGGCGCAATCCATTCGGCCAACCGGCGCAGTCTGGACCAAACCATCAAGCCGGTAGATTGCTCTACCGTCCACCTTGGCAGGTTGACCGCTGGGCTTTGCCACCTGGGCTGGGACCGATTGGTGCAGCGCTGGGTGACCTGCCACAAAGATCGGGGCGTCGGGAACCTCAGGCAGAAGCTTCTGCGCAGCGTCACTGAGGTCGCGCAAGTTATCCTCTGTTCCCGCAGAAGCCTTCAGCGTCAACTGTGCGCAGACATCATCGCCCCGCATGGCCCAAAGCAGGAGGGTATCGTCGCAATAGTCTGCCGCGATCCAGTCGGTAGACCGGCTGTCTTTCCCTGTCGCGAACTCTGCTGGCATATGCTCCGTCCTTCGTTCAGCTCGGTCGATTTGCGTGCGCACTGATAGCGAAAACTGACCGCTGTGTTCAATCTGCTAGTGGTCTTGTCATGCGGGCCTGCGCCATGGAGCATCGCAGGGCAATGCGAATAGCCCGCCTTAGGCGCATGGCAGCGAGGACCTTTTGTTTGCGCCTTTTGGATCATGTGCGAAAGATGCTGCCTCAAAAGGTTAACGCGAGCGCGATGACCCCATCTTTATATCTCAAAAGTCTATTTTAAACCGCGTGCTTCGCGACTTGATTCCTCATACTTTTGGCCAAACGAAAAACAGTTTCTCACCTTTTGGGGAATTGTTTCCGAAAAGAAGCCCTGATTTACTTCTTTGACGGCTAAAACCGCGATCACGCGGATTTTGGTGCGATTTGTGTAAAATTGTCTTATTAACAAATCACCGCTTAGTCGGCATGAGAGTGGCCCGAAGCAGGGCCGTGGGATTGGGAATATGGTTGCTGTCGCATGGGGGTGTGACTGATCAAAATCATCGATCTTTGGAACGAGAACTAGCCGGCCTGCTGCCGTGTCCGGTTCCAAGATATTGTGTCGCATTGCTCGCCTTGGCGGGGAGAAAAGGCTGTTGTTTCAGCGAAGGTTATGGACCGTACCAAACGGTTTGGGATTGGGGTTGAAGATGAAGGATTTTGTGCATGAGGGGCTCGCCAGCGCGAAGCCACGCACAGATCAGTCAGGTGATTGGGCCAGCGCTCGGATAGCTTTTTCGGGCCAGCGCTTTATCACGACAAAAAGCCCACCAATTTTTGCCAATTTGAATGCGCAGGTCAGTTCGAATTCAATTCAGATGACCCAACGTCAACTATTGGCGCTTAATCCGCCGTTTTCGCCAGAGCGGTCTGGCGGGCGGATTTATCAGCGGGTTGGGAAACGCCTGCTGGATATTGCGCTGTTGGTTCTGACCCTGCCCATTTCGTTGCCGCTGATCCTGCTGGCGGCACTGGCACTCTGGATCGAAGGGGGGCAGCCCTTTTACACTCAGGACCGCTTGGGTCTGGGCGGTCGTCGGTTTTCCATCCTGAAATTGCGCACGATGGTGCGCAACGCAGATCAACAGTTGGAGAGTTATCTCGCACGCGACCCACAGCTGCGCAAAGAGTGGAACGAGACACAAAAGCTGAAGCATGATCCACGAATCACCAGGGTCGGCCGGATCTTGCGTGTTACCTCCCTCGATGAGCTGCCACAGCTGTGGAATGTGCTGAAGGGTGAAATGAGCCTGGTTGGGCCACGCCCGATCCTACCGGAGCAGTTGCCACTTTATGGTGATGACAGCGCCTACAATAGGCTGCTGCCAGGCATCACCGGGCTATGGCAGGTTTCCGTTCGCAATGAGAGCAGCTTTCAGGTGCGGGCGAAAGCCGACGCCAGCTATTACTAGGGTCTGTCCTTCATGTCTGATCTGCGATTGATATGGCGGACCTTTGGGGTGGTGTTGCGGGGCACAGGATATTAACCAGCCCATGCTATTGCTCATACTTCGTTGAAGAATTGGTTTAACAAGGGTTTGAACTTGGGGGCATGGCGGAAACAGTAGGCGGTTTTGGTCTGACGTGTTAACAAGGGAAACGGGCGGGTGACGGACGTGTTCGCAGACATCCCCCAATCCGCCATGGCCGCGCGACACAAGGAATGGGACGAACCGCAGGCGATGACGCAGCAAGGTTTCAGGAGGTTCAGACGCCGCAACCGGCGAACGGACGTGGACACACCCGATACGTCCGCGCCCGCTGCTGAACGTGTGCCCAATAAACCTGCCACACCCCAACAAGACGACAGTGCCTCCGCTCACACCCAATCAGATCGGCCGACCACCCGCGCAGCATCCGCCGATCAGGAGAGCCCCGTGCGCGTCCGCAGGGTTGCCCGTACCGCGAGAGACAGCGCCGAGACAAATGGCCAACCGACCACGGCAAAACCAGCCAGTCGGTCCAAACCAGTCAAACCGGCCAGGGCGCGGCCGGTCAGCAAACATCCTGCTCCAGATACGGCTCCAGAAACGGCAGCAACCGAAGAGCGCAGGGATCCGGTTCAGGCACCACCGATGCAGGATGAGGCAGAACAACTGCCCGCACCCCTGCCACCGCTCTGGGATCGGATCCCAACTGTTTCGCTGGATATGCGCGCCCATCAGGCCAGTCGTTCTCCTCTGGTGAACTTCTTCCGCCGCTCGCCAACCGCGCGTGCCTTTGATCTGCTGCGCACACGTCTTCTGCACAGTCTTAAGGCTCATGGCTGGAAACGGGTGGCCATTGCGTCGCCAACCGCGGGTTGCGGCGCGACGTTCACTGCGGTCAACCTCGCGCTCAGCATGGCGCGGGTGCCCGGCACACGCACTGTTTTGATGGATCTGAACTTCCGCCGCCCGGGTGTCGGCACGGCACTCCGGCTCAGCCCTACAGGCGATATGCGCGATTTTCTGGCGGGCGAGATCAGCGCTGATGCGCATCTGTTGCGCCCGGCAGACTCGCTTGCCGTTGGCCTGACCTCCGGCCCAGATCGCAACGCGGCTGAAATCCTGCATGATGTGCGCTGTGCCCAGGTCATGGAGGATCTGCTGCCCAGTACCGAAGCGGATGTTGTGCTGATTGATCTGCCCCCTTTGCTGGAGCAAGACGACGCCGTCGCCTTTTTGCCCCAGGTTGATGGCATCCTTCTGGTTGCCGATGGCACACGCACCACTGCCGCGCATCTGGTCACTTGTGAAAAGATGTTGCAGGGCGAAACGCAGCTCTTGGGGGTCACCTTGAACCGCGCCCGGGGATCTGGGCATCTGCAGCACAGTTAGCCATAGACAATACAGGCCATACCGATGGGACCAATCCGCACTCTTGAAGATGTCATCGACATGCTGCGCCGTAGGGCGGCGGTGATCTTCTGGATTGCGCTTGTTGGCGGGATGATCTCCGTCTGGGTCGCAGCCAAACAGCAGCACGAATACGAAAGTGTCTCAGTGCTGCAAATCACCCGGCCTAAGATTGCAGATGACCTTGCAAAATCGACGGTGGATGGCTCCTCTGCGCGCCGTTTGCAACTGATTGAGCAACGTCTGATGGCACGTGGCTCGGTTGAAGACATCATCGAAACCTTTGGCCTTTATGCCGATTTGCCAGCTTTGCGTCCGCTTGAACGGGTTGCATTGCTGCGGGAATCCGTATCGATCACAGGGGTCGCTGCTGCGCGCGAAGGATTTACAGACGATGGGACGATATCCGTCCTGTCGATCACCGCACGGATGCCGACGCCAGAACAGGCCCAGGCCGTCGCGAGTGAGTTCGCAGCCCGCACGATTGAGCTGAGCCAAAATTCGCGCATCGAACAAGCGCGGGAGACGCTGACGTTTTTCTCCGAAAAGGAAACATCGCTGAGCGCGGAGATCGCAGAGCTGGAAAACGAAATCACCGCATATCGCAACGCCAACAACGTGGCCTTGCCCGGCGGGATTGAAATGCGGCGGGAGGAGATCTCTTCGCTCAATACCGGTCTGTTGGAGATTGAGCGCGAACAGATCGAATTGCGCAGGCAGGCGGATCAGACGACGAACACTGAACGCCCGGCGACGGCGCGGCGGATGCTTGCGGTTTTTGAACAACAGCTTGCAACTCTCGAAGCGCAGAGAGAGCTGTTGTTGCAGCGTCGCAGTGCTTTGCAGGCGTCTTTGCAGACAACGCCAGAAGTGGAGCGGCAACTGGGCGTCTATGATCGGCAGATGGAGCAGCTGCAAACAGAGCTGGAAATCACCTCGCAGCGGCGCACCGAGGCCGAGATCGGGTTTCGTCTGGAAACCTCGCGCCAGGCCGAACGCCTCACTGTGATCGAACCCGCGGCGCTGCCCGATCTTCCAGTCACCAGTGGTCGTAAGAAACTGGCGCTGATGGGTCTGATCGCCAGTATCGGATTTGGCGTCGGCATTGGGTTTCTGATGGATCTGCGTCATCCGGTTTTGCGCTCTGCTGCGCAAATGGAACGGGAAACAGGGCTATCGCCCGTTGTCGCCATTCCGCTGTTGGATACCACACCTCGTCGCAAAAACATGCTCGCCCGACTGTGGGGGCGTCTGTCCTCGCGCCAACCGGGGTGACCGGATCCGGCTGATCCGATCACTCTGATGGGGTGGGTTATCCTGTCGCCGCGATCATTGCGGCAATAACCGCCCAATGGGTCCACATCATCCCAGTACCTGCGATCAGGATCAGCAGTCCAAAGGCCGCATCATGGCGCGGATCCCAGACCTGATGTTTGCGCGCCAGCCACACGAGGACGGGGTAGGCCAGCACCATTGCCAGACCCAGCGCAGCAATCCCTCCAACCAGGCCGAAGACCGACACACCGATCAGAAACAAGAGCGTCTGTGCGCATGCTCGACTGGCGGTGAAGACAAAAAAGGATCGGCTGTCACCTGCTGCCAGCGCTGCCTGATCATAGGTCATGGTGATCACAGCTGGGGTCAGGGCCAGGGCAATCAGCATCACCATTGGGCCTGCAAGCAGGTAGCGATCGTCATATAAAAACTGAACGAGCGCCGGGCCATACCAGGCCACTGCCAGCAGCAGCGATAGGATCACCGCGCTCAATCCAGCTCTCAGTTGTCGTTGCCTGCGCCGATGGGAAGGGTCAACCTGAACAGGTTTGTCGCGATAGACCGGGATCATCACCCGTTGATTGACCGCATGGCCCAAGGCCATTGGGAAACTGGCCAGAAAAAAACCTATGTTGTAGACGCCCAACACATCCAGTGGGACGAATTTTCCAAGGATCGCGCGATCACCCTGGGAGGTCAGAAACCAGAATGCCGTGGACAGGAAAATCCATTTTCCAAAATGCAGCAGCTCGCGCAGGGCGGCACCTTCCCACCGAAAGTGGCTGCGCCGACCAGGCAGGCCGCGCCAGACCAAGATCAGGAACACCGCGGCCTGGATCACCCCGCCCAGCACCAGGGCGATGACGGACTGGCTCCACCACGCGATGGCGACCATAGCGCCGATCCCGATGGCTTGGCTCATCAGTTCCAGCGCGGTCAACCGTCCGACCAACAGGTGGCGATGGGCTGTTTCCACGCGGATCGGGTCCAGACCGTTGATCGCGAGTGTGAAGCCCGCAATCGGAAGATACCACATCAACTCTTCTGCGCCGTAGAACTGCGCTAGCGGCCAGGCAAGCAGGAAGGTGATCCCCCAGAGCACAAACCCACGGACCACCTGCACGCTCCAGGCCGTGTCCAAAAAGGCGGGATCATCGCCACGTTTGCTCTGCGCAATGGAGGGCCCAACGCCGATGTCCGAAAACAGCGCCAGGCCTGTTGTCACCACGCTGACCAGCGTCATCAGGCCAAATGCCTCGGGGAACAGCAGCCGTGTCATGACCAGATTGGCAGCGAGACGCATGGCCTGACTTCCGCCGTAGCCGATCATCAGCCAGGAGGCGGAGCGCAAAACCCGTGCGATGAGTCCTTCGCCGCTGAAAAGGGACAGAACCTGCTGCATCTTGTTTCTTTCGGCCTGTTTTCTTGTGCTTTATGTGTTCCGCAATCGCGGCATTTCAGCGGCACCTTCACGGCAATGCTGGGCAAGCCTGACAACTGGCGATACCCTGCAACAACTCTTGCACAAAACGGGCGCATATCCTCGTGAAAATTGCCTACATCCTCAATACTTACCCTCAACCCTCCCATAGTTTTATCCGCCGCGAGGTCCAAGCGCTGGAACGCAGCGGGATCACGGTCAACCGTATCGCTATGCGCCAGGCGGACGTGCCATTGGTCGATCCAGGGGATCGCCGTGAACAAGAGCGCACGGATTACGTGTTGGCGGCTGGGGCGGGGCGTTTGTGTTTTGGGGCGTTGCGTCGATTGCTCCGCCATCCAGGGCGAGTGTGGCGTGCGATGCGAACGGCCCAGCAACTGGCTCGGGCCTCCAAGGTGGGCCATTTGCGGCATATCATCTACTTGACAGAGGCCGCATATGTGGCGGATCAGGTCGAAACCGCCGGGGTCGAGCATCTTCATGCGCATTTTGGCACCAATTCAACTGCGGTTGCGATGCTGGCTTCTGACCTCGCAAATGTCGGATACAGTTTTACAGTGCATGGTCCAGAGGAATTTGACGCGCCCCACACGCTCTCTTTGCAGACAAAGATCGCCAAATCCGATTTTGCCGTCGCAATCAGCAGCTTTGGGCGCAGTCAGCTTTGTCGTTGGGCGGCGTTTGAACATTGGGACAAGCTGAAGATCGTGCATTGCGGAATTGAACCTGCGCGTTTTGCAGATCCCGCGCCGCTGCCCGAAGGCCCGCTAAGACTGGCGGCGATTGGTCGATTTGTGGAGCAAAAAGGCCAGATGGTGCTGGTGCAGGCTCTTTCAGACCTGGCGCAAGACTGCCCTGACGTCCAGTTGACGCTGATAGGGGATGGGGAGATGCGCGCGGATTTGGAGGCAGCCATTGCAGAGCACGGCCTGCAGGATATGGTGACCCTGACAGGTTGGCTGTCAGAGGCGGATGTGCGCTCAGAATTGGCCAGATGTCATGCGCTGGTGATGCCCTCCTTTGCAGAAGGATTGCCCATGGTCGTGATGGAAGCGATGGCCGCTGCGCGGCCTGTGATCGCCACCTATATCGCGGGCACGCCAGAATTGGTGCGCCCCGGTGAAACGGGCTGGTTGGTCCCTGCTGGAGACAAGGCTGCCCTGGCGGCTGCAGTGCGCGACGCGGCCGCGACACCGCGGTCACGCCTGGAAGATATGGGTCAGGCTGGACGCGACCGGGTGTTGCAACGTCATGATTGCGATCAAGAGGTGCAGAAATTGGCTGGGCATTTCCAACAGGCCGTCGCCGCGCGCGGCAATCCGCACTAACGTCCGCGCGTCCAGTTGTCTCGTGCCTTGTCGCGAAATAATGGGGATTTAACGGCCAAAGCCACCGCGGCATAAGCCACAAACCCGAGCGGTTTGCGCAGAGCCCTGCGCAAGACCCCCAATGCTCCCGGCCGCACGACATCCTCTTGGCGCAGCAGGGCAGGGTAGCGTTCGGCGATCTCTTTGACCCCGGCATTCTGCCGTCGCCGGACCCGGACCAGGTTGCGAAACCCCTCGACCAGCGGCCAACGATAGGTTGCTGCAACGCCGATGCGTTCGTTAGGCGCAAAGTTCAGCCGTGCAAACATGTCATCTGCGATCACAACGGGCCAGTCGCCCCAGCGCGCGCGCCCAGAGGCGTTCATGGCAAAGATGCCAAACCCTGGCACGCCCTCCTGCAAAAAGGGCAGGGTGGTCCAAAACCGCCCATATAATCTGCTGATCACGCTCTCCGCACGCTCCAGCACCACAGTGCCACTGGCATAGCGGGGCTGATCAGCGCGCAGCGCCTCGTACAGCTGACTAATGAGGTCGCGCGCCAAGGTGACATCCGCGTCAAGATACACCCGGATCGCTCCGCTGGCGCGTCGGTCCCCTTCGTTCAGGGCGCCAATCTTGCTACCTTCCTTGAGGTCGATCACAGTGCTGACCCACCCGTCGGGGACGGTGACAGACTGCGCCTTTGCCACCGTTGCATCCGCGCATCCATTGGCGATTACCAACACCTCGATAGGGGCACCGGCCGCAGGGAGGCTGCTGGCAAAGAGCGCATGCAGGCAGTTGCTGATGTAGGCTTCTTCGTTGTGGGCAGGAATGATCACGCTGATGGTGGGCTTGATCATTGCGATGCCTCCAGCGCGCGCCATCGTGGATTGTCATCACTCAACGTGCGCAAGCTGCCCCAGCTGCCCCATTTGCCCGGTGTGGCGACATCGGAATAGGCCGTGAACAGCTGCCCACCCAGTGCCTTCCAGCCAACCAGTAGGCTGCGATACAACGCGCCCATCTCAGCGGTATAGTTGAAATGGCTGAAGAACGCTGTCAGCGCTTCGTCATCGACCATCGGTCCCAGACCCACAACATGGCTGCCACCTTCATACATGATGAGATCCAGGTCATGTTTGCGTGCGACCTCCGCGTGATAGGGGAGAACGCGTCCTAGCAGATCCGTGATCGTATCGTCGATCGAGCCGGAGACCAGCCCGTCGCGCAGTTCTGCCTCCGCCAGCGCATTGGCGACATCATATTGATGGGTGTCGATAAACTCTGCCGCTGCTATGCCTTGCAGACCCTTGGAGGCAGCCGTTGCCGCAGCCTGTTCCCGGCTTTGCTCCAGCCAAGCGCGCAACATGGGGGCGCGGTCCGGTAGCCCCAGAATGCCGCCAAAATATCCGGTCACCGCATAGGCGTCGAACTGATTAGCTGGTTTGCGACGCGCCGGGTCTTCGGCCACCCACAAGGGCGCTGTGAGGATCTGTTCTTCCAGACCCAACCATCCCGTCTGGGTCGCCACCACACGCACCAGCCGATCCGATGGCTCATCCGCGAACACCTCGCTCCAGATGGCGGCGACTTCGGCGGCGCGACCACCATAAAACTGCATCCAAAGGTCCCCACCGCCCCAGCGGGCCTTGGCCTGGGCATCTGCCCAGGCTGCTTGCTGAAACTGCCAGTTCCAGACCTCGTTCGAATATTCGACATAGGCTGTCTGTTCCGGTGCCAGCTGATCGCGCACCAATTCCGCATAGTTTCGCACATAGATGTCATCGGCCATATGAGGCAGGGTAAACCAGGGATCGATGCGCAGTTCATTTGCCAACGCGATCAAGACTTCGGCGGGTGCGCCATTCAGCGCCCAAGAATAATCCCGGATCTGTGGCCGGTCTTCCCAGCCGATCTGGACTGAGTCATTTGTTGCCATCCAGTCCATAAACCGCAGCGCTGAAAACCCCGACATCAGCGACAGCCAATCTGGATTGAACATCTGGCCTGTTTCCCACGCAGGTAGATGCCGTTCCTGCACCACGGCGATGTTGCGGACATAGTCGCCTGTGCCCTGCCGGTCCGTACGCTGAATGCGGATATCGACAGCGCCGGGTCCAGGTGAGAAATCAAACCTGATTTCACCGGAGCCATATCGAACATTCTGGGCACGACCGCCCAGTTCTATGATGCCATCCCCTTCAAATCGCAGGACGTAGCGGCCTGTCAAACTTGTCGCCTCTGCGGGTAAATCCGTCAGGATGAGCGTGCCAATTGAACCGAGTTCCGGGGGGACAGATGTGGGCCAGCCATGCGGGTCCAGGTATCCGGCCGCCGCCAGATCCGGATGATCCACACCGCCCCATTGCCCCGGCAGATGGCCGATCCAGGGGCGAGAGGACTTGAAGTGATTCAGGAAAGCGGCCTGCGGGCTCCAATCGGCAATAGCGGACAGGTTCATCGCCATTGGTTGTTTTGGCAGACGTGTGTCTGCCGCACCAGCAATGCGCGGGGCAGACCCATCGTTCGACCGATTTGCGTTCAGCCGCGGTAAGATGGGGTCTTGCGGCAAGGCAGTCGGATCTGATGGCAGTGCGGCGGAGGGCGGCAGGCCTTGTGCGGCTTCCCAGGCGATATCCTGCAAACGCGATGCCAGTTCGGGAGAGGGCGCCTGATATCTCTGGCCCCACCGATTTTTCAAATCTGATGGTAGCCCAATAGGGCTCTGTCCTGTGATCACCGCGTATTGCACCAAAGACAGAAAGTAGAAGCCCAGGTCGTTTGGGTGGATGTCATCGTCGAAAAAGTCTTCGATCCTGCTAGCGCCAGGCACAGTGCCTGCACGGATCGCGTCGTCCAAGCGCGCCATGGCTTGTCCGGCCTGCAGCAGTTTGACCTTGCCACCTGCCGCCTTGTTGACGTCGTCGACCACCGCTTGCCATTTTGGCAGATCTTCCTCCAGCCGCGCGCGCCAGGGCACATGGGCGCCATCGTCGAACGGCACGTCAGCGCCTGACCCGCTGTGGAGGGAATGCCATGTCTCCTGCAGATACACCTCCACCTCTGGATTCGACGTGACCGCAAGGGTGTAAAAATCGCTCAGCGCCTGTTCTGTGTTGCTCCATTTCAGGTGGTTTGTGAGGGGAATGGCCTCCGTCAGTATCACCACATCGACCGGGTCGCGCAGCCGTTGGCGGGCATCAATCCCCTCGGCGTCAGCTGCGTGGGTCCAATTGTAGCTCAAGGGCGCGCCGTTGATGATTTGGGCTTCAACCGTGATCTGACTGGATCCAGCCACCTGAGTTTGTTGTTGCAACAGCTGTTCCAGCATCAGGGGATTGTCGGGTCCGAACAAGGAATGCCCAACCATCACAACGCTGGTGATCAGCTCACCCAGGGTCATTTCTGCACACCCGTGCGTGGTATCGCAGTGACGACATCCCATACGATCTCCTGCACCTGGCGTGCCGCATCCGCCGAAAAAGCGCGGGCAGGGCTGCCATCCGCTCGGGTCAATTGATGCGGAAGCCCCAGCGGCGACTGATGATAGAGCACGCTGAAATGTGTCAGGGCGACCACATAGGCCCCTAGATCGTTGATGTGGATCTGATCCTGCTCGCCCGTTGGCGTTCGCGCAAAGAGATCTTGCCGCCGGGTCAGACCGTCGATCTCACCGGCTTCGATGGCGCGCACCACTGCGGCCATCACCTGCCCGGCAGGGATCAGGTAGGCGGGCCGATTGGGGTTGCGGCGGGTGTCGGATCCGGCAAGCCCGCCGAGCCAAAGCTGCTCCAGATCCTGATCGATGCGCTCTAGCTGTGGAGCCTCAATAGGTTGTTCCGATTTAATCGTAACCGGCTGATTGGTGGTTTTGATTTTAGGGCCGCGTGTGGTCTGTGCCAATTGTAGAGATGTGTCCAGACGGGCAGATCGGCGGCGCGGTCGTC
>NZ_JAJDWC010000059.1 GCF_022825805.1 Phaeobacter sp. | reverse complement strand
ATATGCCTTAATCTGGCCCAGTATCTCGGCCCGCTTCTCTTTTAGGGTGTGAACAATCAATGGCTTTGACATGCCCCCATTCCACACGAGATCACGACAGCCATCCAGACGGTAACTTGGTGCATTTGCTACCTAAGACCGGTCACCAAGTCAGCGGCCCCTGCCATGGAAGCCTGGGCCAGAACCACCACAGCGGGCTTGCTTGTGGGATTGGAATGTGCCGCCAGAAACTCACTTATCGTCTTGGCAATGGCGGTGGCGAAACCTGCGGTGTCGCCTTGCTCAAAGAGTGACCACAGATATGTCATCGGCAGGAGGGTGATTGGATCTGGATTGCCAGCCTCAGACATGGCCCGCTGTAACAGCGATTTCGAAGGCTCAAGAGTGCTGTTCAGGCAATAGGCCAATAGGACCGGGCCTCCAACTTGTGCCGCCGTTTGCATCATGGGCCAGTCGAGCCGGATTGCGCCTGCGGTTTCTGCAACCTCACCCAGCGTCGTGCACGTACATAGAACCGGCCGGGCTGTTTTGCGTTTTGCCGTTCTGATAGTAGTTGAGATCTCCTCCAACAAAACTGCGTCTATCCCGTTTAGAGCACGGGCCAGCCAGTCGGGGCGGACCATGTGGGTCAGGGCTGCGCCTGGTGCCAAGGCGTCAATGGTTGCGACATGCACATCGGCTGTGTGCACCAGGGTGAGATCGGTCATGTCTGTTTGGCCTTTATGCATCTGCACCTACGAGACGCGTCGCAGGTGCAGGGTTGGGTCAACTTTGGGCGATGAGGTCGGATTGTGCGACGATGACCTCCGCCTGTTTGATCGAAGCGATATCGACTAGACGGCCTTTGTAGACTGTGGCGCCTTCGCCGTTGGCCTTGGCGGTTTCCATTGCGGCGAGGATCTCGCGGGCCTCAGCGACGGCTTCTTCTGATGGGGTGAAGACCTGATTGGCCAGAGCGATCTGTTTGGGGTGGATTGCCCATTTGCCGACCATGCCAAGCGTTGCGGAACGTTTGGCCTGCGCGATGTAACCGTCGTCATCGGAGAAATCCCCAAACGGGCCATCAACCGGAAGCACACCGTGGGTGCGGCAGGCGGCGACGATGGCGGCCTGGGCCCAGTGCCAGGGGTCAGACCAGTGTTTGTCACCCCCGCGCAGCATGTAATAGTCTTCCTGCGTGCCGCCGATACCGGTGGTTTGCATCCCCATGGAGGCGGCAAAATCCGCAGCTCCCAATGACATGGCCTGGAGGCGGGGGCTGGAAGCGGCGATCGCTTCGACATGGGCGATGCCGGCCGCAGATTCGATGATGACCTCAAACGACACCGGCTTGCTGCGCCCTTTGGCGCGTTCGATGGCTGTGACCAGAGCGTCCACAGCATAGACGTCTTCGGCGCAACCAACCTTTGGGATCATGATCTGATCGAGACGGTCACCGGCTTGTTCCAGCAGATCCACCACATCGCGGTACCAATAGGGCGTGTCCAGCCCGTTGATCCGGACCGACATATATTTGTTGCCCCAGTCAACCGTGTTGAGCGCTTCGATGACATTGGCGCGGGCGACATCCTTGTCGGAGGGGGCGACCGAATCTTCCAGGTCCAGGTTGATGACATCCGCGGCGGAGGCCGCCATTTTGGCAAAGAGTTTTGTATTTGAGCCGGGGCCGAAGAGTTGGCAGCGGTTTGGCCGCGCCGGGGCAGCGGGCTGGATACGAAAGCTCATATGCGGTGTCTCCGTCTGAGTAATGAAATTTCCCTAACAGTGATGATTTGGTTATTTCGTTACGCGGCGAAATGCAAGCGATTTTGCGATTGCAGCAAGTGCCTGCTGCGATGCGGCATCACATTGCGGCATTGCTCTGGGCGGTGGTTGTCGGCGAATCCATGCGTTTGCTGTGCGACGCGGCCAGATGATCCATGGCTCCGATGAAAAATGGCAATGGGTAAACAGCAGTGACCTTTTGGTGGAGGTGGCGATTTCTCCAGAAAACTAGGGGGTCCGGGGGCTTGGACGCAATCCAAACGGCAAAGACACAGGGCAGATGCAGGGGGGTGAGGGCTGCTTGACCCGCGATTGCGCGGGGTGTTCGGGTAGGAGTGGCGTGGGCGGTGATTTTTGCGGCATCTATGCTGACCTATCGACGATTTCTTCGGTAATACTGGCGGAAGCCGGGAGAATATTGTTCAGATGGGTGATTTTGATGTGAAAACGAGATGAAATTCCGAGGCGTTCTCTGGAATTTTGGACACAAAGAGGAAGAGGACCCACACCATGATCGAGACACCTTATCTGCTGTTTCTGGGCGATGCGCCCGACATGCTGGCTGCAAAAGTTGCCATTGGCATCCGTGATTGGCGTCCGGATCACGCCGTGGGCCAGTTGAGCTTGCCGGGCTGCGGCGCAGATCTCGGCCTGACAGAAATGACCCTGGCAGAGGCCAAGGCGGCTGGCGCCAAAACGCTCGTCATCGGTGTTGCAAACCGCGGTGGCGTGATTTCGGCAGCCTGGAAAGAGGTGCTGATCCAGGCGCTGGAAATGGGCTATGATCTCGCCTCAGGCCTGCACAACTTGCTGCGCGATGAAGGCGACCTGGTGGCTGCGGCGCAGACCCATGGCGGTACGCTGCATGATGTGCGGGTCCCAACGGTGGGTTATCCGATCGCCAATGGCGTGAAGCGCAGCGGCAAGCGCTGCCTTGCGGTGGGTACAGACTGTTCGGTTGGCAAGATGTACACCGCGCTGGCAATGGATGCAGAGATGCAGAAGCGTGGCATGAAGTCCACGTTCCGTGCGACTGGTCAGACCGGCATCTTGATCACTGGCCATGGCGTGCCGTTGGATGCGGTTATCGCCGACTTCATGGCGGGATCGATCGAATATCTGACACCCGACAATGACCCGGACCACTGGGATCTGATCGAGGGGCAGGGGTCACTGTTCCACGTGTCCTATTCCGGTGTGACCATGGCGTTGGTTCACGGTGGTCAGCCTGATGCACTGATCCTCTGCCACGAGCCCACACGTGATCACATGCGTGGCTTGCCTGGCTATTCGCTGCCCAGCCTGGAACAGCTGCGCGACACTGCATTGGGTCTGGCACAGGTCGGTAACCCCGATTGCAAAGTGGTAGGCATTTCGGTGAACACCCAGCATCTGGGCGAAGATGAGGCAGTGGCCTATCTCGCGGAAGTCGAAGCGCAGATGGGATTGCCTGCGGTGGATCCGTATCGCCATGGTGCAGGCCGTTTGGTGGACGCGCTGGACGCTGTGTGATCTAACCCGGCGCACGTCGGGGGCACTGCGATAGGGTAGGTGCCTCCGGTGGGAGTATTTTTGGAAAGATGACATCCGGGCCGCGCGCAGCGGTGCCCTGGCCTATCCGGAGACCGATCCGGGGCTGTTTTTCTGTGTGGATCATGCGCCGAACTTGTCTTGGCCACGATCTGTAGCGGGCGGATGTCGAAGACGGCAGAGATGGAGAGAGCCATGCAGATCAGCGTGACCGCGGATACTTTCAAGCTGGCGCAGGTGTTTACCATTTCCCGCGGCTCCCGCACCGAGGCCAAGGTGCTGACCGTGCGGGTGACGCAGGATGGCGTCACGGGCTGGGGCGAATGTGTGCCTTATGCGCGCTATGGGGAAACACTGGACAGCGTCACGGCGGAGATCGAGGGTTTGCCCGCTGTGTTCACCCGCGCGGAGCTGCAATCGCTTTTGCCAGCGGGCGCGGCGCGCAATGCTGTGGACTGTGCGATGTGGGACCTGGAGGCCAAACTGGCGGGCAAACGGGTGTGGGAGCTGGCAGCGCTGCCTGCGCCGGGCCCCGAGATCACGGCCTATACCCTGTCGCTGGACAGCCCCGAAAACATGAAGTCCCAGGCGGCCAAAAATGCTCACCGGCCCCTGCTGAAGATCAAACTGGGCACGCCGGATGATATGGCGCGGCTGGAAGCGGTGCGCGCGGGTGCCCCGGATGCCAAGATCATCGTTGATGCCAATGAGGGCTGGAGCGCAGAGGTCTATGCCGAGTTGGCCCCCCATCTGGTACGGCTGGGCGTGGCGTTGGTGGAACAGCCGTTGCCTGCGTCTGACGATGCGGCGCTGTCGGGGATGGAGCGCCCGGTGCCGGTGTGTGCCGATGAAAGCTGCCACGACCGTGCAAGCCTTGCTGCACTTGCGGGCAAATACGACGTGATCAACATCAAGCTGGACAAGACCGGCGGTTTGACAGAGGCGCTGAAACTGCGTGATGCGGCGCTCGCAGAGGGGTTTCAGGTCATGGTGGGCTGTATGGTCGGCTCGTCACTGGCCATGGCACCGGCCACTTTGGTGGCGCAGGGCGCGGTTGTGACCGATCTTGATGGACCCTTGTTGCTGGCCGAAGACCGCGAGACGCCGTTGCAGTTCGACGAAAGCGGCGTTCATGCCCCTTCTGCGGCGTTGTGGGGCTGATCAAACGGCCCTTTGGCTGCCGACCATTTGGGCAGAGTGGCTGTGTCATGGCTGCTCTCCCATAGCATCTGGGACAAAAGATCTGTGACAGAAGTGCTGTGACAGGATATTGGATTGCAGGATCTGGCTGGGCCAGAACAGACTCCCGGCGACTGCCGGATGGATAAGGAAACATCTATGACCCGTACTGTGTATGTGAATGGCGACTATCTGCCCGAGGGTGACGCGACCGTATCGATCTTTGACCGCGGCTTTTTGATGGCCGATGCGGTCTATGAGGTCACCTCGGTGCTGGACGGCAAGCTGATCGACTTTGAAGGTCACGCCGTGCGGTTGAAGCGGTCGCTGGATGAGCTGGAGATGGCTGAGCCTTGCAGTAAAGAAGAGCTGCTGGAGATTCATCGCAAACTGGTGGAGCTGAACGGCATTGAAGAAGGTCTGGTGTATCTTCAGGTGAGCCGTGGCTCTGACGGTGACCGGGATTTTGCCTTCCCGGCGGAAGGTACCAAACCAACGCTGGTGCTGTTCACCCAGAACAAGCCGGGTCTGGCGCATAGTGAGGCTTCCAAAAAAGGAGCCAAGATCATTTCTATCGAGGATATCCGCTGGGGCCGCCGCGACATCAAGACCGTCCAGCTGCTGTACCCGTCGATGGGCAAGATGATGGCCAAGAAAGCGGGCGCTGACGATGCCTGGATGATCGAAGACGGCCATGTCACCGAAGGCACATCCAACAACGCCTATTTCGTGAAGGATGGCACCATCGTGACCCGGCCGCTGTCCAACGATATCCTGCACGGGATCACCCGCAAGGCTGTTTTGCGGATGGCTGCGGAAGCTCAGTTGAAGGTGGAAGAGCGCCTGTTCACCATTGATGAGGCCAAAGAGGCGGATGAAGCCTTCACCAC
>NZ_JAJDWC010000126.1 GCF_022825805.1 Phaeobacter sp. | reverse complement strand
CGAATACACGTCTTCGAACTTCATAAGTCGAACTTCCTGTAACACTTCTGTCCGCTTCATAACGCCTCCTTTCGGAGACATGATAAAACCGGACAGATCGCATGTTACCTACACCGGACATATCGCTTGTTAGCGACACAGGCAACCACGGCCGGTTGACTCGGCACATTCGCTGACGACAGCATAGCTAGGCTGTCCAGTCATGAAAACCCTAGGTCAGAGCGCTCGGCAAGTTTTCGGCATCCGCTTTGATCACGGCCCTGTCAGTGATGCAGATGGCACCACGAAGGCCTGCGCGCCGGTCCTCTGCAGCAGCAAGGCGGCTTTTACGGGGTGTAGGCATGGGCGCGGAGATTGCTGGTGGGCATGTGGCGCGGGAATAGGGGCCGATATGATGCCAATCGGCAGGATCGTGTCCGCTACCAGACCATAGCCTGGTCCGCATCCGCACCGCGTTTTCCCTCTTGCCAGCGCCGCGGCCAGCGCATAAACCACAGCCGACCGGGGAGGTGGCAGAGTGGTCGAATGCGGCGGTCTTGAAAACCGTTGAACGTGAGAGCGTTCCCAGGGTTCGAATCCCTGTCTCCCCGCCACTAAATCAAACAGTTAGCCGCCACCCCATCCGATCAGCCCGAACGGTACTGGCACCTGTGCAGTCACCGTGTTCGGCGCCTTCAGGCCGCTGTTCCTGCCCAAATTCACTACGATTTTGATAGAAACAGCCAGCATAGGCGTGTGGCCCTTGGCGCGGCTTAGGCCTTGGGTCTCTGGGCCAGTTCGCCGGAGTAACGGCTGCGCAGATCATCGGCGCAGATCAGCACAGAATGCCACTGGTCGTGAATGGCCATCACGGGCCATCAATCACGCGCGGTGCAGCAGATAGATGTCCATCAACCAGCCATGATCCGCACGGGCCGCAGCGCGGGTGTCGAGGATCGTTTGCGTCACCTCATCAACGGGGCCGCTGACGGTGATTTCATTGTCCATACCCGCATAGGCGGTCCACCAGATCTGCAGCCCCTCCGAGGGAAGGGTCTGAAACGAACACTGACCATCCAGCATCACAACCACCGTATCGACAGCCGCGGGCCAACCGTTGTCGCGCAGCTGGCGGCCGGTGGTGACGACAAAGGGACCATTGATGGTGTTGACCGGGATCGCATGGGAGGCTGTCAGCGCCTGGATCGAGGTGATGCCCGGCAGGACCTTCACCACGATTTCATCCGTGACCTCGGGCGAGCGTGTCAGCCGGTCGGCAATCCGCAAAGTGCTGTCATAGAGCGAGGGATCGCCCCAGACCAAAAAACCAACCTTGCCACCTTCGGGCAGATTGGTGGCAATCGCTTGCCGCCAGATCTCGGCAATCGCGTCATGCCAATCATCAACGCGCTGGCGATAATCCCGCGTGGCCTCATCCCGGATTGGCAGGTCGAATTCCACGATCGCGGGCGGCGTTGCACAGCCCTCCAGTGCGCGTGCACAGATGGCGTGGCGCAGCCCGGCCAGATCATCCTTACCTGCGCCCTTGTTGGGGATGAGGATCAGATCCTGGGTGCCGATCGCTTCCGCCGCCTGCAGCGTCAGATGTTTCGGATTGCCGGTGCCAATGCCGATCAGGGACAGCTCTATCATTGCGATTGCTGCTCCGCGGTCTCTGCTTGCCCATGCGGCAGATCCTGATCCGCCAGCGGGCCATATAGGATCAACACAGGCGCGGTGGTTCCCATTGCGCGCAGCACGCTGGGCAACTCACCCACCGTATGGCAATGCAGCGATTGCGCCGGGGTCGACACGCCTAGTGCCACCAGTGCATGGGTTTCGGGCGGCAACCCCGCCTCCAGCAGCTGTTCGGCCAGCGCCGCAAAGGTGCGTTTGCCCATGTAAACCACGGTGGTCGCACTTGGATCGGCCAGCGCCGCAAGGTTCAGCTGATCCGGCAGGCCACCCGTAACATCATGACCGGTGATGAATTGCAGCCGCCGCGCGGTCAGCCGCCGGGTCAGCGGGATGTTGGCCGCCGCCGCGGCGGCCGAAGCTGCGGTGACGCCGGGGATGATTTCAAACCCGATCCCGGCCTGACGCAGCGCGCAGATTTCTTCCTCAAGGCGGCCAAAAACGCCCGAGTCACCAGATTTGAGCCGCACCACATGCTGGCCGCTCTGGGCATATTCCACCAGCAGTTTGCTGACATGGTCCTGTTTGGGAGAGGGACGGCCTGCGCGTTTGCCAACGCCAACCAGATCCGCCTCGGGGCTGGCATGGCTCAGGATCGGTCCTGATGACAGATCGTCAAACAGCACCGCATCCGCGACCTCCAGCCGTTTGACCGCCTTGACCGTCAACAGTTCGGGATCACCCGGTCCGGAGGACACAAAAGAGACAAAGCCGCTCATGCCCGTTCTCCGGTGATCAGGTGGAAAAACGTGCCGGTGACATGACCTTTGATCGATCCGGTCTCGGGCACGGGGCCGCCATCGGCGTCCATGACCTGCGCCAGCGGCGCGTCAGGCTCTTCCAGAATGGTGGAGTAGTGGAATTCATGCCCGCGCAGGGCCTGACCTGCGGCAAAGCCCGGCATCGCCGCCTGCAGGATCGCGCGGCGGTAGCCGAGGTGGAATTTGCGCTTCTCATAAGAGGTCACCAGCCCCAGCAGCCCCAGCATCTGATGGCGGTTGCCTTCTTTGTCGATCAGCGCTTCGCCAAGGGCCATATAGCCACCGCATTCGCCATGCACGGGTCGGGTCTCGGCATGTTTGCGCACCCCGGCCCGGAAATTGGTCGCGGCTGCGAGCGCGCCCCCATGCAATTCGGGATAGCCGCCGGGCAGCCAGACCAAATCGGCATCCGCCGCAGGCGCCTCATCTGCGAGCGGAGAAAACGGCAGGATTTCTGCACCCGCCGCCCGCCAGCCGCTCAGCAGATGCGGGTAGGTGAAGGAAAACGCCGCATCGCGCGCCAGGGCAATACGCTGCGCCGGTGGGGTGGGCAGGCTGGCAGGGGCAGGTGCCGGGCCTGCCAGCGCTGCGGCCTTGATCGCCTCAAGATCAACATGGGCGCGCAAAAACTCTGCATAGCCTGCAATGGCTGCTTCAAGGTCGGGGTGCTCCACCGCCTGAATGAGGCCCAGATGCCGCTCCGGCAGCGCCAGATCGCCACGCCGGGGCAGGGAGCCCAGCACCTTGATCCCGGCCTTTTCCATGCCCAAACGCGTCAGCCGTTCATGCCGCGGGCTTGCAACCCGGTTCAAGATCACGCCCGCAAACGGCAGGTCGGGATCATAGGCCCGAAACCCCAGCGCCGTGGCCGCCGCCGATTGCGCCTGACCTCCCACATCCACCACCAGTACCACTGGCCAGCCCATGCGCTTGGCCGTTTCCGCCGAGGATCCAAATCCCGACTGCCCGCGTGTGGCCACGCCGTCAAACAACCCCATGGAGCCTTCACCGACGCAGATTTCCGCGCCCGCAGATTGCGCGGTGACCGCATCCAGGAGACCGCCGTCCATGGCCCAGGTGTCCAGGTTGAAGCTGGGCCGTTTTGCAGCGGCCAGGTGGAACGCCGGGTCGATATAATCAGGCCCGCTCTTGTAGGGCTGGACGGTCAGCCCATCCTCTGCCAGCGCCCGCAACAGGCCCAGCATCACGGTGGTCTTGCCGGTGCCCGAGGACGGCGCCGAAATCATCAATCCGGGAGGGTTGGTATGTGTCATGGTTGGTCTTGTCCCTCAGTTATCCGTCGCTCATCCGTCAGTCGTCGCCGTGGCGCCAGCTGGACCACGGGCTGTCGGCGCTCTGCGGTCGGTAGCGGCGGTCGTAATCGGTGGCATAAAGGCAGCTTTCGTCAAAGCCTTCGCCCTTCAGCACCGGCCCTACCAAAATCAGGGCTGTGCGGGAAATCTTTTCATCCAGCTGGTCTTTCAGCGTCTCCAACGTGGCGCGCAGGATCTGCTGATCCGGCCAGCTCGCCCGGTAGACCACAGCCACCGGGCAGTCAGCCCCGTAGTGTGGCGTCAGGCTGTCGATCACATGATCCAGATTGCCGATCGACAGGTGGATCGCCAGGGTGGCGCCGGTCTTGGCGAAATTCTCCAGCGTTTCGCCCTCGGGCATGCTGGACGCGCGACCAGGGGTGCGGGTCAGCACCACCGATTGCCCCAGACCGGGCAGGGTCAGCTCGGTGCCCAGGGCCGCCGCCGCCGCCGCAAAGGAGGGCACGCCGGGCGTCACGCTGACGGGGATGCCTTCGGCTTTCAGCCGGCGCAGTTGTTCGCCCATCGCGGACCAGACCGACAGATCGCCGGAATGCAGCCGGGCCACATCCTGGCCTGCGTCATGGGCGGCCTTGATTTCGGTCACAATGGCCTCCAGATCCATTGCCGCGGTGTTGATGATCTTTGCATCTGCGGGGCAGTGGCTCAGAATTTCCTCCGGCACCAGCGACCCTGCATAAAGGCAGACAGGGCAGGCGGCGATGATATCGCGGCCGCGCAAGGTCAAAAGATCGGCAGCGCCGGGCCCGGCGCCAATGAAGTGAACGGTCATGGCTCAAGTCTTTCTGCAATGGCCGCGGTGGCAAGCCCATCCGCGGTGACAACTCTTGGCGCAAGCAGGCGACAGATGCCACCTCTTTGCCCGTGTTTCTGGCTGTGTTTCTGGCTGTGTTTCTGGCTGTGACGCAGGCCCGCAAGGGCTGCGGCTTCCGCCAGCGAGCCCGTGCCAAACCGCGCCTTGATCCGTGGCGAACACGACAGTGTCCGCTCCCCGGCAATGTCCTGCTCGGCAAGGGCGATCACCGGCACGCCCATCTCCTGCGCCAGCTCTTGCATGGCAGGGCTATTGGCTTTCTCGGCGACAGAGGCCAGCGCCTCCACCTCGTGACCCGTCAGCGCCAAAGCGGCGCGCAGATCCGCGACGGTTGCCGCCGCGCGAAAGCCGAGCCCCGCCACTTTCATCGCGTGACGCTCCACTGAATGACGGGCCGCGCCCGGCGCCAGTCCCGCATCGACCCCAAGGGTCCGGCCTCGGCGATCTCGGCTTTCAGCAAATGTCCGCCGCGCGCCGCGTGGGCCTGCATCAGAAGCGTTTCTGTTTCCAGCGTGACGCCATTGGCCACCAGCCGCGTGCCTTCGGGCAGGATGTCCCACAAATGATCCAGCAGCGCCTGCGAGCCGCCACCTCCAATGAACACGCAATCGGGCAGGGGCTGGTCTGCCAGCACATCAGGCGCCTTGCCCAAAACCGCCTGCATCCGATGCGCAAGCCCGAAGGCGTCAGCATTGGCGCGGATGTTCTCCAACCGGCTGTCGCGCGGCTCAAAGGTGATGGCGCGTGCGCCGGGCGCGGCCAGACACCATTCGACGGAGACCGAGCCAGAGCCGCCCCCAATGTCCCACAGCAATTCGCCCGCCCGCGGGGCCAGCGCCGACAGGGTCAGGGCCCGAATGGGGCGCTTGGTGATCTGCCCGTCGCTTGCAAAATGCGTATCCGCCAGTCCCGAGGCCTGCGGCAGCCCGGGCCGCATGGCTTCGATGGCCATAAGGACCGGGGCCTCGCTGGACGGCAGATCCCAGGTCTCGGCGGTAGAGTGGTGCAGCTGTTCCTTTGGACCGCCCAACCGTTCCATCACGCACAACTGCGCATCAGCTTGACCCTGTGCCACCAGCCAGGCCGCCAGCTCTGCCGGGGCCGCACCATCGCGCAGAGTGCAGATCACCCGCACGCCACGGCCCAACAAGGGCCGCAACCGCGCGTAGGGGGCTGCGTGTAGACCAAGACACAAGACCTCTTCCAGCTTCCAGCCCAGCCGATTGGCCGCCAGCGCAAAACAGGATGGCACCGGGTGGGATACCCATTCCCCGGCAGCCAGATCACGCATCAGCGACCCGCCAGCGCCATGCCAGAACGGATCGCCCGAGGCCAGAACCACCACCTTTTGCCCCCGTCGGGCCAGCACAGGGGCTGTGGAAAACGGCACGGGCCAGGCCACACCCTTACTGCCCGCCTCCACCAGGTCCAGATGCCGTGGGCCGCCAAAGATCACCTCCGCCTCGCGCAGGGCCTTCCGGCTTGCATCTGCCAGCCCATCCAGTCCATTTTCGCCCAGACCGACGATGGTCAGCCAATGTTTCGAAGGACCCTCAGACATGACCCGCATCCTCCTGCTTGGTGGCACGACCGAAGCTTCGGCCCTGGCCAGAACGCTCGCTGATGCGGGGATGGATGCGGTGTTTTCCTATGCCGGGCGCACCGCCAAGCCGGTCAGCCAGCCACTGCCCACTCGTCTGGGCGGTTTTGGCGGCCCCGAGGGGCTGGCGGCCTATCTGAAGGCTGAAGCCAT
This sequence comes from Phaeobacter sp., assembly GCF_022825805.1. Classification (GTDB taxonomy): domain Bacteria; phylum Pseudomonadota; class Alphaproteobacteria; order Rhodobacterales; family Rhodobacteraceae; genus Phaeobacter. The sequence continues at coordinate 22,945 of NZ_JAJDWC010000126.1, read as the reverse complement.
CAGCCATGTCGTCGATGCGACCCATCCCTTCGCCGCGCAAATGAGCCGAAACGCGATGCAGGCCTGTGCTGCGGCGGGCGTGGCGCTCTGCGCTCTGGAGCGTCCGCCCTGGCAGGCGGGCGAGGTTGACAGCTGGATCCATGTGGACAGCATCGACGCGGCGGTGGCGGCACTGCCCGATGCGGCGGCGCGGGTGTTTCTCGCCATCGGCAAACAGAACCTCACCCAGTTTGGTGCCAAGCCGCAGCATCACTATTTGCTGCGGTTGGTGGACGCACCGGACGCGCCGCTGCCATTGCCCCACACCACAGTGGAAATAGCGCGTGGTCCCTTTGATGTGGCGGGCGACACCGCGCTGATGCAACGCCACGACATCACCCATGTGGTGGCCAAGAACGCAGGGGGCATCGGCGCCGCTGCGAAGCTGACCGCCGCGCGCAGCCTCGGCCTGCCGGTCGTGATGATCGACAGACCACAGCTGCCGCAGCGCCACATCCTGGGCAGCGTGGCAGAGGTGATGGCCTGGCTGTCGCATTCTGGGGCCTAACCCTCAGCCGCGTAGCGCGGGGTGTAGACATGCGGCCCGACGCGGCGGGTGTCACGATTGCCGACAATCACCACGGTGCGCATATCCGCCATCTCGGGCGTTGCGTCTTTCAGCGCCACGGTCAGCAGCTCTTGCCCCGGCTTGGTCACGTCGCGGGCAAAGGTGATCAGCGTGTCCTCGCCGCAGGCCTCGCGCAGGATGTCCAGCGCGCGGGCAAACTGATGCGGGCGCGATTTGGAGCGCGGGTTGTAAAACGCCATCGCCAGCCCGGCCTCGCCAACCAGCTGCAGGCGCTTTTCGATCAGGCTCCAGGGCTTCAGGTTGTCGCTCAGGTTGATGGCCGCGAAATCATGCCCCAAGGGCGCACCGATGGCGGCCGCAGCGGCCAGCATCGCGGTGATGCCCGGCAGCACCCGGATGTCGAGGTCCAGCCAGTCCGGGTGGGCTTCGGCACTATGCTCCAGCGCCTCGAACACGGCAGAGGCCATGGCAAACACGCCGGGATCCCCGGAAGAGACCACGACAACGCGCTTGCCCTCAGCCGCCATTTCCAGCGCATGGGTGGCGCGGTCGACCTCGACACGGTTGTCGGTGGCATGCAGGGTCAGTCCCGCGCGCGGTGCGATGCGTTTCACATAGGGGATATAGCCCACGATATCAGTGGCCTGATCGATGGCGTCCTGCACCGGTTGAGTGACCATAGCCTCGTCACCGGGCCCAAGCCCGGCAATCACCACCCATCCTGCGGCAGCGTTGCTGTCTGCCAGAGCGTTGCTGTCGGCCAGTGCGTGGCTATCAGTCTGTGCGTCGTGTTTGGTCTGCGCGTCGCTCATGGTCGCCGCCCCTGACCATGGACCAGCACGATGGAGAAATACGGCACCTCGCCGTCAACCTCTGACAGTTTCTGAACCGTCTGCCCCGGCATTGTGCCGCGTTCCACCAGCCAGGCGTCATCGGCGCGGCCCGCGCGTTCCAATGCGCGGCGCAGCTTGGGCAGGTTGCGGCCAATCTTCATCACCACCAGCGCATCTGTCTCTGTCGCCCGTTTGGTCAGCTCATCCTCGCTGAGCGTCGCCATCGCCACGGTCAGAACATCGTCGCCCCAGGTGATCGGCTGGCCCGATGCGGTCCAACAGCCCGACATGCCGGTGATGCCGGGAATGATCTCTTGCTCGGCACGGCCCTGCAGCCGGGTGTAGAGATGCATGTATGATCCATAAAGGAACGGGTCGCCCTCACACAGGACAACCACATCCTCCTGTTTGGCGATCTCTGCCAATGTGTCGGCCCATTGATCATAGAATGCGGCCAGAACGCGGTTGTATTCCGGGTCCGAGAAGTGGATTTCCGTGGTCACCGGATATTCCATCGCGTGTTCGCGCACCCCATCGGCCAGCATGCCCTCGACGATGGCACGGGCTTGTCCTTGGCGCCCAGCTTTGCGGAAATACGCGATGTGACGCGCGCCGGTGATCATGCGGTGGGACCGCACGCTCATCAGATCGGGATCTCCCGGGCCAAGCCCGGCGCAGATGACTTTTCCCATCGCTTATTCTTTCCAGCTCGCCAGTGCGTTGACAGCCGCAACCGTGATGGCAGAACCGCCCAGACGGCCCTTCACGATCATTGAAGGCACCGGCAGGTCCTCCATCAGCGCGTCTTTGGATTCCATTGCCCCGACAAAGCCCACGGGGCAGCCGATGATGGCAGCCGGACGCGGACATTCAGGATCTTTGAGCATGTTCAGCAGGTGGAACAACGCGGTGGGGGCGTTGCCGATCGCCACAACAGATCCCGCCAGTTTGGGCCGCCACAGCTCCAGCGCCGCGGCAGACCGGGTGTTGGACATCTCCTTGGCCATCTCCGGCACGCGTGCGTCACGCAGGGTGCAGATCACCTCGTTGTTGGCAGGCAGGCGCGGGCGGGTGATGCCCTCGGACACCATATAGGCATCACAGAGGATCGGCGCGCCGTCGGCCAGCGCTGCGCGGGCCTGCACGGCCATACCGTCGGAGAAGCGCACATGTTCCTCCAGGCCAACCATGCCGGCAGCGTGGATCATGCGCACCACAACGCTTTCTTCGTCCTTGTTGAAGCGCTCCAGATCGGCTTCTCGGCGAATGGTGGCAAAGCTCTCTGCATAGATGGCAGCGCCGTTGGTCTCATAGGTGTGGAGCATGTCAGTTGCCCTCTGTCAGGAAGTCGGGAGCGGCGCGCAATGCCCGCGCACTCAGGGAGGTGTGTAGCGGTTGATCCGCGGCAGTGCCATTGCGGATCAGGTCAAAAACGTCAGGGTCTGTGGCGGTCAGCACATAGTCGGTCGCGCGCGGGTGGGCGCAGCCCTTGGCGCAGCCGGAGACATGCAGATGGCGGCCCGCTGGCACATAAGCGGCCAGATCGCGCGCCAGATTGCGGGTGGTGGAGCGCGCCTGGTGGCAGTTGGGCGCGCCGGTGCAGGCGGTGACCCGCAGGCGGGGATCGCGGCCCTCCAGGATCAATCCCTCCAGCGCGAGGTCAGACTGAGTTGGGGCAGCCAGTGTTGGGGCAGTGTGAGTTGGGGCGGTGTGATGCGCTGCGTCGCTGTCGTCTTCGATCAGCAGCATGCGCCAGGGGGTCAGCCGCAGCGCACCGTGATCGGCCAATGCGGCCAGCGTTGCGGCTGGCATCTGGCCAAATTCAAGCGCAACCAGAACGCCTGACTCTGTCGGGCCGGGTTGGGGTGTTGCTGCCCGTGGCGCGTTGAGGACGGGGGCCACATGCGATGCGGGCAGCGCGCGGCGCGCAATCAGCTGGCGCATTCTGCCACGGCCCTCGGGCGCGCCGCCCTGATCCAGGAACCACCGTGCCAGTGCTATGGCCTCCTGTGCCACGGTCTCTGCTGTCAGCGCCAGGCCATGATCCGCCCCATCTGCGCGCAGCATAACCCCGGTATCGCAGCGTTCGATGCGGATATCGGCCGCGGTGTCGCGCAGCACCGGCGTCGGGCCACAATCCACGACAAAGCCGAACTTGCCCGGCAGAACCAGATCGTCCGCCGCGCTCAGCGCTGCGGCCAGAGCGCTTGCGATGCGATGGCTGTCATCACCCGGCTGCCAGAAGGGCGTGATGGCGATATTGCGGCGCGCCTCTGCGGCGGCATCCTCATCCAAGAGTTCCAGATGCCGCAGCCCGTCAATCAGCGCATCATAGGCGGTGTCACGAATGCCGCGCAGCTGCAGATTGGCGCGGGCAGAGACATCCAGCAAGCCAGAACCACAGCGCTGCGACAGATCGGCAAGACCGCGGGCCTGGTCTGGTGTCAGCCGCCCAAGCGGCGGGCGCACGCGCACCACAAGCCCGTCCCCCGACATCATCGGTCGCAGCGCCCCGGGGCACCAGCCATAGACCTTTGGTGTCTGAGAGAGATCCGCCTGGGTCACGCAGCGCCCTCCAGCTCTGCCATGATGGAATTGCGTCGGGTCGACCACAAACCGGCATCAAACAGCGCCCGGAACCGCTCACGCATCGCTTCCAGCGCGGCGGGGTTTTCCTGTTCCATGAAGGCGACCAGATCCTCACGCCCCAGCGTGGCCTCGAAATAGAGGTCAAACAGATGCGGCTGCACCACCTGCGCCAGATGGGCAAACGCCGCCATATGATCCAGTGTCGCCGCGATCTCGGCGGCGCCACGGAACCCATGGTTCATCATCGAGCTGGCCCAGTCCGGGTTGGCGGCGCGTGCGCGGGTCACGCGGGCGATCTCTTCGCTGAGGCTGCGGGCCTGTGGCTTGTCCGGGCGGGTGGCATCAAGATGGTAGAGCGCGGGCGCTTCCTGTCCCAGACGCGCCATGGCCGCGGCAAAACCGGCTTCATGAGCGGCATAATCCGAGGCCACCAGAATATCGGTCTCTGGCAGATCCTGCAGGTGTACAAAACTATCTGCGTTTTGCAGACGAGCTTCCAGCGCGTCGCGGGCGTCATGGATATTGCCTTTGGCGTCAATGGCATGGGAGGAGGCGGTGATCCAGGCCTCACCTGCGGCCTGGCGCGCCTCTTCGGTGAAATCATCCAGATGCTGGCCCATCGACAGGCCATACTGGCCCGGTTTGGGGCCAAACACCCGCGGGGTCTGGGCAACGTAAGGGTTGTCCGCAACGCTTTCATCGCGTGCCGACAGTGCCGCCGCGGCAGCTTCGAACATCTGGGCAAGGCCTGGGAAGACATCGCGAAACAGCCCTGACACCCGCAGTGTCACATCGATGCGGGGCCGGTTCAGCATTGCCAGCGGCAGCACTTCAAATCCCGAAACCCGTTCGGAGGTCGCGTCCCACTTCGGGGCCAGACCAGCGAGATGCAGCGCCATGGCGAACTCTTCGCCTGCGGTGCGCATGGTGGCAGAGCCCCAGAGGTCAATCACCAGGCCCTTGGGCCAATCGCCGTGATCCTGCAGGTGGCGGCGCAGCAGCTCTTCGGCGAGTTTCACCCCCTGCGCCTGCGCCGCGCGCGACGGCACCGCGCGCGGATCCGTGGTAAAGAGGTTGCGCCCCGTGGGCATCACATCGCTGCGGCCGCGAAACGGAGAGCCGGAGGGGCCGGGATGGACGATCTCGCCATTCAGCGCGGCCACGAGACCTGCGCGTTCGGCACTGCCACAGTCCCCCTGGCCAAAGATATGCAGCCCCTCGCCGTATTGGCTTTCCTTGATGTCACAGACAAAGGCATCGATCCGGGTGATCGCCTCTGCGGCGCAGCTGTCCGGGGTCAGGCCCAGATCGGCTTCAACGCCAGTGCCCTGTGCCTCGGCGCGAATATCGTCGATCAGCCGGTCGCGGCGCGCCGGGTCCAGGCCATCTGCGGTGGAATATTCATCCAGCAGGCTTTCGAGCCGGGCCATCCCCTCGGGCAGGGTGGTCTGGGCGAGCGGTGGCGGCAGATGCCCCAGCGTGACGGCACCAATGCGGCGTTTGGCCTGTGCCGCCTCGCCGGGGTCGTTCACGATGAAAGGATAGGTGACCGGCAGCGAGCCAGTCAGCGCTTTAGGCCAGCAATGATCTGACAGCGCGACAGCCTTGCCCGGCAACCATTCCAGAGTGCCATGCGCACCGATATGCACCAGGGCATCGCTCTGGCGGCGCAGCCAAAGGTAGAACGCCACATAGGCATGCCGGGGCGTGCGATCGAGGTCGTGATAATCATCTACGCGGGTCTTCACCTCGCCGCGTTCCGGCTGCAGCGCGATCAACGCCTTGCCAGCCTGGATCGCCTTGAAATGGAAGGCGCCATCCCGCAGATCCGCATCCTTCTGCGGGCGACCCCAGGCGGCAGCCAGCCGGTCCTGCAATTCGGCAGGCAGCTGCGCCAGTTCCTCCAGATAGGTGTCGAGCGGTAGTTGCAGCGTCTCCTGCATCAGCCGCGCACCGATATCTTGCTGGGCCACCACGTCATAGCCTTGCGCGTCCAACTCCCCCAGGATCTCTGTGCAGGAGGCCAGCGCATCCAGACCCACCGCATGGGCCAGATTGTGGTCGCGCCCGGGATAAGTCGACAGCACCAGCGCCAGACGTTTGTCGCGGTTGGGCAGGCGGGCAAGGGTCAGCCAGCCTTCGATCCGGTCGATGGCGGCAGTGATCTGTTCGGGGTCGGCGCGATGGGCAAAGCGCGAGAATTGCAGGTCGGGATCTTTCTTGCCCGGCGCCTTGAAGCTGACCAACCCGGCAAAGATGCGCCCGTCCACTTCCGGCAGCACCACATGCATGGCCAGATCGGCGGGCGACAATCCGCGATCCGCCTCGCGCCAGTCGCGTTTGCGGGCCGTCGACAGGGCCACCTGAAACACCGGGCAGCCGCTGGCGGACAATGGCGAGGCGCGCCCGTCCATTCCCTGGGCGGAAAAGGCGGTGGCGTTGATGATGGCAGCGGGGGCGCAGCCCGGCAGAACCTCGCGCAGCCAATCGGCAGCCTCCGGTGCTTTGAGACTTGCGGCAAAGACCCCATAGGCGGCGTAGCCCCGTTGCCGCAGTTCCGCGATCAGCGCATCGACCGGCGCAGTATCCGCCGAGGTCAGGTAAGAGCGGTAAAAGCTGACCAGAACCAGTGGCTTGTCGCTTTGTGGCAGATCGGGCAGAACGCCTTGGTCCGGGTCATACCAGCCATATTGCGGCGTGGCCTTGGTGCCGATCACCGGCCCGGCATAAAGCCCGGCTGCCAGCGACAGCTGCGCCAGCGCTGCCTGCGCGGCCACGGCCCCACCGGCATCGCACAGATGCTGCAGCCGCCGCAACGTGGAGACCGGCAGTGTCGACAGCTCATCCAGACGCGGATCTTCGCGCCCGTCGGCAGGCAGAATGGCCAGGGCCAGACCTTTGCGGCGGGCCAGATCCTGCAGCGTGGCCAGCCCGTAGGACCAATAGCTTTCGCCGCCAATCAAACGCACAAGGATGCCCTTGGCCCCCTCCAGCGTCTGTTCGGCGTAAACATCCAGCGACAGGGGATGTTTCAGCGCAACCAGATTGGCCAGCCGCAAGGATGGCAGCTGGTCTTTTCCACGATGCCACCCGGCTTCAAAGGCGCCGAGATCGCTGTCGGAGAACGACAGGACGACAAGATCAGCAGGGGTCTGCCCCAGATCCTGTGGGGTATCGGTCTCGTCGAGGCCGTGGCTTTCGCGGAAGACGACATGCATCAGGTTCTGCCTTTCCGGACCTTCAAAATGGAATGCCGGGGCCAAAGCCCCGGAGTGCACAGGACCCGTGTCCATTGCGCTGAAAGCGCGCCTTTGCCACGATAGCGGGCGTGGTGGCGCCCACCCTGGGATGGGCGCATGGCTTTCCGCTCAGGACGTTCACGGGTCGCAAGCATGGCTCAAGCCCCGAGTTCGGCGCGAATGGCGGCGGCGTCGATGTTGTCATGCTCGGCGATCACCACCAGCTGGGTCCGGCGCGCCATATCGCCCCAGGGCCGATCATATTGCGCGCGCAGGCGTTCGCCCACGGCCTGAACCAGCATCCGCATCGGTTTTCCCTCCACCGCGACATAGCCTTTGACCCGCAGAATGTTGCGCTCGCGGGCCAGTTTCACGATGGCATCTTGCAATACCTGTGGATCGGCGACTTCGCCCATTTCGACCACGATGGTATCAAAATCGTCATGGCTGTGATCGTGGTGATGATGATCGTGCTCATGATCATGATGATGATCATGGTCGTCATCGTGATGATGGTGATGGCTTTCGTGATGGGAGGGGCGGGCGTCCAGATCGTCTTCGGCGGCGGCCTCCAGGCCCAGAATGACGCGCGGGTCGATCACGCCTTCGGACATCGACAGGATCGGCAATTTGCGCGGGGCCTCTGCCTCGATGATCTTCTGAGCAGCGTCCAGCCCGGCTTCGCCCGCCAGATCCGCCTTTGACAACAGGATGATGTCCGCGCAGGAGATCTGATCCTTGAACAGCTCTGACAGTGGTGTTTCGTGGTCGATGCCCTCATCCGCTTCGCGCTGCGCCTGCACCGCATCCAGATCGGTGGCAAACTGCCCCTTGGCAACGGCCTCGGCGTCCGCCAGTGCGACCACACCGTCAACGGTGATGCGCGAGCGGATCGCAGGCCAGTCAAACGCCTTCAGCAGCGGTTTCGGCAGCGCCAGGCCCGAGGTTTCGATCACGATGTGATCGGGCTTTTCGGGCAGATCCATCAGCTGTTCGATGGTGGGGATGAAGTCATCGGCCACGGTGCAGCAGATGCAGCCGTTTGCCAGCTCCATGATGTTTTCCGCCGGGCAGTTTTCATCAGCGCAGGATTTCAGGATCTCACCATCCACGCCTGCGGTGCCAAATTCATTGACCACGACCGCCAGCCGCTTGCCCTGTGGGTTCTGCATCAGGTGGCGGATCAGCGTGGTTTTACCCGCGCCAAGAAAGCCGGTGATCACGGTGACGGGAATTTTGTTCAGATCGCTCATGGAAATCAGTCCTTGGACAGAGAGGGAATGGCAGGCTGGTCTGGCGCGGCGGCAGATCCGGGCGCCGGAGGAATGCGGGCGATGGATTGTTTGCGAAACACCACCGGGCGCTCACGCCAGGGCACCAGCCCATCGTCCGTTGCAGCATAGGCAGTGGCCCCGGCGATGATGTCATCGACATGCATCTCTGGGTTCAGATCGCCGTAGATATAGCTCCAGCGGTCCGCACCACCGCTCAGCACCATGGTGCAGCCCCGGCTGCAGGCGGACAGGCATTCGACACCGCGCACGGTGATGCCATCGGGCAGCTCGGTTTCCTGCAGGGCCGAAAACATCTGAGCCCCGGGTCGTGGTGCCTCCGCATCCGCCGGTTCCCCGCGGCGGCAGGTGGTACAAATTGTCAGCGTTACCTCGGCCATGCGCACCCTCTCCATCCCAGTGCATCCACAGTGTTCAGGCGTCTGGGGGCTGACAGCCAGCAGAACCGCGCGCCATCGCATCTGCCAAGGCGCCTGTTCCTGCCGGTCGCGGAACACCCCGTCCGCCCGTTGCATTTCACGTTGGCAGGTCTCCCGGCTTGCGGATACCCGGGCCTTTGGGCCTGGACGGTGCTCTGGCCTTCCCGAGTTTCCTCAGTGGCAGCAGAGCCCTCTCCGGTCACGGTCGCGGGGGCGGCTGTGCTTGGCCAATTTGCCCGCTTGCGCCGGGCGTCAATGGCTGTCACATTCCCTCTTCGCCTGCCATGCGGCAGGAACCAACAAAACCCCCTTGCGCCATCGTCCCCGTCTTTGTCAAGACACGGGGCAAACAGGAGGAGAGCCCCCGTGAGCGATAAGTCTGATAACGACGTTTCTGAGGAAGAAGCGGCACGCCATGCGGCCAAGATGGCCAAGAAGAAAGCAGCGCGCGATCGCATGATGCAGAACAAGGATGGTGAAAAGGGTCTGATCATCGTCCACACCGGCCCCGGCAAAGGCAAATCCAGCTCGGGCTTTGGCATGATCATGCGTTGTATCGCCCATGAAATGCCCTCGGCCGTGGTGCAGTTCATCAAAGGCGCCTGGCAGACTGGCGAGCGCACGCTGATCGAAAACAACTTCTCACATCTGTGTCAGTTCTACGCCATGGGCGAGGGCTTCACCTGGGAGACCCAGGACAAGGCCCGCGATATCGCCGCCGCCCAGAAGGGCTGGGAAAAGGCCAAGGAGATGATCCGCGACGAACGCAACACCATGGTGCTGCTGGACGAGATCAACATTGCGCTGCGCTATGACTATATCGACATCGCTGATGTGGTGGAGTTTCTGGAAACCGAAAAGCCGCCGATGACACATGTCGTTCTGACCGGTCGCAACGCCAAGGAAGAGCTGATCGAAATCGCCGATCTGGTCACCGAGATGGGCCAGATCAAACACCCCTTCCGCCAGGGCATCAAGGCACAGAAAGGCGTGGAGTTCTAAACCCACGCTGGCAGGGCTGAGCAGGCATCGGTTCGCGACAACCTGCCTGCAAGCTCTGTTTTGTAACCACTGGCCCGGCAGGGAACCGGCCCTGCGGAAGGCCGGAGCAACGTCGTAGAGTACCAGGCGCGACGCATGTTCCCCAAGACTGCGGCCAATCACTCCACGCAAAATGGTGCGCCATAGCGGGAGGGAACCGGATCATAGCTCCTGGCGCCTGATTAGTGCGTAGCGCAGCGCCGCGACCGGGGATAGACCCGTCCAATTGACGCAGTGGTATTCATCGGCAAAGATACACCTAGTTAATTGTATGGGTGTTGATATGTTTGATGAACTTCCTGATTTTCTCACACAGGGTGAACAGGCGCGTTTGTTCCCGGTTTTGTCCACCACCTCAAAAGAGGGTCGCACGACCTCCATTGTCTTGGCCTGTATGGCAAAAGTTGACGAATTTGGGGCCAATTTGCTGTCGAGCCTTGGGCAACGGATTGGGGTTCGCTCCCGGATTGAAACCTTTACGGAAGTGGTCTGCGCCAATTCATGCAACGGGCAGACGGACAGGCCCGACGGCCTTGTGGTGGTGCGTACTGGGACCAGAGAATGGCGTGCATTGGTTGAGGCGAAGGTGGGCTCCAACACTTTGGATGGCGCGCAGATTGAACGATACCGTCAACTCGCCAAGGAAAATGACATCGACTGCGTGATCACGATTTCCAACCAGTTCGCCACAACGCCCTCGACCCATCCAGTGCCAGAGGTGATGAAAAGCAGGTCCAAGATCCCGGTCTTTCACTGGTCCTGGATGCATGTACTGACCGAAGCCGATTTGCTGCTGAGCCGCGATTCCGTTTCGGATGCTGATCAGAAAGTGCTTCTGAATGAATTGCGCCGCTTCCTCAGCCATGAAAGTGCTGGTGTGAAAGGGTTTGACCGGATGCCGCGCGAATGGGGGGACTTGAACAAGCTGGTGTCCAGCGGGGGGATGATCCCGGCGAAATCTGTAGAAGCGCAGGTTGTCATCCACGCCTGGCATCAGGAAACCCGAGATCTGTCACTCATTCTCAGCCGGATGACGGAGACTTACGTGACTGAACGCCTGTCCCGCAAACACCGATCTGATGGGGCTGTACGATCAAAAGACGAACTGGCCAGCCTGAGAGACAAGGGGCAACTGATGGCGGAATTGGATGTGCCGGACGCTGCTGCGCCCATTCAGGTAGTTGCCGACATGGCCCGACGCAGCATTGATGTTGGCATGACCTTGCGGGCACCCGAAGACAAAATATCAACCAAGGCGCGCGTCAACTGGTTGCTGCGTCAGGTCAAACTGGACCGTTTGGATGATGTCTATCTGCGGCTGCATTGGCCGGGTAAATCCGAACCCACTCAGCATCTGATCCAAGACCTAAAGGACAACCCTGATCTTGCCTCTGTTGGCAAAGACCAATTGGCGCCGCACAGCTTCTTTGTGTTTCAATCCAAACAGCTTGGCGCGCGATTTGCACAGCAGGTCAATTTCATCGTCGATCTGGAGGAATTGGTGCCTGCATTTTATCGTGACATTGGAGCCAATCTGTCGGCCTGGCAAAAGCGTGCGCCAAAGATCAAAGATGATCGCGCCACCGCCGAAGATGTCACCACAGAAGCCATGTCGGAGGATGCGCAGAACTACGATGGCTAACCGATTTAGTGAGATCGGTTCGCCAGTTGTCATGGCGCGCTCGCCCCAAGAATGTCAGATGTGCTGACCAAATGTTTCGCGTGCGAAACAATGGGGCAGGGGGGCTGATACTTTTTCTGGGCGTTGCAGGGCGGCGTGCGCGGATATGTGGGGTAAGGGACTGATTTAACGCTATCTTTACCATTTCTGCCAGCGCTTTCAGTTCTTTGTGCCGCGGCGGCCCGTTCTGTGCAGGGCGTGTCAAAGTAGAGGCGATTGTGATTGCGGTGGTGTCGCGGGTTTCTGCTGCAGATCTGCGCGCAATGCGCTGTAGCGGCGGCGGCTGACGGGGACGCTGTCGCCATTGCTGAGCCAGCAAACATAGGCACTGCCCTTGCGGCGGATATCCTTCACATGGGCGAGATTGATCCAATGGGAGCGGTGACATTGCGCGCCCCGTCGTCCCGCCAAACGTGCGATGCAGTCCCCGAATTGCACACTAAGCAGGCAGCGGCCCTGCGTTGTCACCACCTCGACGTAGTGATCCTGTGCATGGAGCCGGATGACATCCTCTCCCAGCGCCGGTGGCACGCCTTCGAACAATTGATGCAGCGGCAGGTCTGCGGGCGCACTCTGTGAGTGTTTGTCCGTGCCTTTCTCTGTGTCTGGCTCTGTAGTCGTGGGCTGAGCCTGCCGCGGCGCGTTCGGATCAGTTGGGCTGTCATCAGTTGTGCTGGGACGGGTCACAGCCCTGCGCCGCATTTGCAGGAGCAGCGCGCAGAGCCCACTGATGGTGAGGCAGACGGGCAGCACCGCCTGCAGCTCTTCCAGATACAGCGCGAGGGACAGGGGCGCGTTAGCCAGCTCGCCCTCGGCATTGCCAAAACCATAATCGAGCATCAAAGACAGCGCCGCAAAGGGCAGCGGTGTCACCGCGAGGCTCAGCAGTGTGGCCCGCCCCGTTGGCACCCCGAAACGCTGCAGGGCGCGCAGCGCGGCCAAGAACAGCAGCAATATGGCAAACAGATGCGTGACCCAGAGCGCAAAGGCGGTGAGGGGCGGCAGGTGATCGGTGTGATCGGCTTCAAACACCACGATCAGGGCCGCACCGCCGATGGCCGCAAGGGCAATCTGGCGCAGTGGGACCCGCTGTAGGCCCCCCTGTTGGTCATCCTGTGGGTCTCCTAGTGGGTCCATCTGTGGTCGCGGTCGAGCCGCCGTCCTGAGAAAAGCAAAATCGCGCATAGCCATGAGCTGCAGGCTAGCGTGGCCTGCGTCAATGGTCGAGCCGACCGCTGGCGAAAGATCCACGACCGTTCACGCAGCAGAGCGACCACATAGCCATCGCCGGTTGAACGCTGAAGTTGGGATTTGCAGATAGCGGTGCAGTCGAAAACGCGAACACCACGTAACAACACAACATTAGGGGGCAGCACATGCCGCAGATGCCGCAGATACCAATGGACCGCTATCATTTTCTCGCCCGGCTGCTGCATTGGCTGATGGCGCTGGGCTTTGTCTTCATGTGGGCCTGCGGCTATGCGATGTCGTCACTGGTGGGCGAGGACACGCCCCTGGAAGAGCTGTTGTTTGGGCTGCATATCTCCGGCGGGGTGACGTTGGCGTTTCTGCTGATCTTGCGGATCGCTCTGCGCCTTGTGCTGCCCCATCCCGCGCCGGTGGCGGGACTGTCGCGGTGGGAGCATATTGGATCGCAGCTTGGGCATCTGGCGCTTTATCTGCTGCCTGCGCTGGTGATTGCGATTGGTTGGGCGGAAACTGATTTCGGGGGCCACAGTGTCAGCTGGTTTGGCATCGACATGCCCAAGCTGCTGCCCACCACGGAGGTTCTGTGGGGATGGGAAGTTGAGGAGGTCACCGAAGTGCTGCACCGCTGGCTTGCCTATGGGATGCTCGCCGTGGCTGTTGTGCATGTCGCGGCGGTGGTGAAACACCGGCGCGAGGGGCATGATGTCCTGCCGCGGATGACCTTCCGTTGATTCATCCGGGCGGGCTGTCCAGAGCGCTTGCCCAGACTGGCAGTGCCCAGGAGACTTGCGGTGCAACCAGGCTGGCAGTGCCCAGGGGACTGGCAGTGCAAAGGGGGCGGTGGCCCCGCCGTCAGGCGGCGCGCGCCTCCACCTGATCGACCACATAGGCATCCACTGCGCTGCGCTGCTCGGGGCTGAGCCGCAGGCCCAATTTGGTGCGGCGCCACAGGAAATCATCGCCCCGGCGCACCCATTCATTGGCAATGGTCCAGTCCAGTTCACGCGCGGTGATGGTGGCGCCAAATTCAGTGCCGAGATCGGCGGCACTGCGGGCCTCGCCCAGGACATCCCAGGCTTCGGTGCCATAGGCGCGGATCAGACGGCGGGTCGCATAGGGGCTGAGGAACGGGTAATCCGCTGCGAGCTTTGCGATCATTGCAGCCACATCAGAGACCGCGAACTCGCCACCGGGCAGGGTGACGCCTGCGGTCCAGTCGCCTGTGACATTGGGCAGTGCCTCGCCGATTTTGGCCAAAGCCGCTTCTGCCAGTTTGCGGTAGGTGGTGATCTTGCCGCCAAAGACATTGAGCAGCGGTGCCGCTGCGGTGTCCAGGCTCAGCACATATTCGCGGGTGGCCGCGGTGGCAGAGCTGGCCCCGTCATCATAGAGCGGCCGCACACCTGAATAGGTCCAGACAATATCGTCGCGGCTGATCGGGCTTGCGAAATACTGCGAGGCGAAATTGACCAGATAGTCCTGTTCCTCGGGCGTGCAGGTCGGTGCGGTTTCGGGATCCGGATGGTCGGCGTCGGTGGTGCCGATCAGGGTGTAGTCTTCTTCATAGGGGATCGCAAAGATGATCCGCCCATCCGTGCCCTGGAAGAAATAGCAGCGGTCGTGGTCATAGAGCTTGGGCACGACAATATGGCTGCCGCGCACCAGGCGGACGCTTTCGCGGCTGTTCTGGCCCAGTTTCTGGCGCAAGACATCCGCGACCCAGGGGCCACCTGCGTTCACCAGCATGCGGGCACGCCGTTCAAAGGTTTCGCCGGTCGCCAGATCCTTCAGCGCGATCACCCAATGATCATCGCTGCGGGTCGCCCCCGTCACCTGGGTGCGGGTCATGATTTCAGCGCCGCGGGCCTGGGCGTCGCGGGCGTTCAACACCACAAGGCGGGTGTCTTCGACCCAGCAGTCGGAATATTCAAAAGCGGTTTTGAATTTCGGATCCAGCGGGCGACCGGCCGGATCACTGGCCAGATCAAGCTTGGCGGTGCCGGGCAGGATGCCACGTTTGCCCAGACTATCATAGAGAAACAGCCCCATGCGGATCAGCCAGGCCGGGCGGCGGCCCTTCATCCACGGCATGATACGGGTGAGCAGTCGGGAGGTTGGCGTGTCGCTGTCAAACCGCATGTCTGGATGAAAGGGCAGCACAAAGCGCATCGGCCAGGAGATATGCGGCATGGCTTTCAGCAGCACTTCGCGTTCGATCAGTGCTTCGCGCACCAGGCGAAACTCAAAATACTCCAGATAGCGCAGGCCACCGTGGAACAGTTTTGTGGAGGCAGACGAGGTGGCCCAGGCCAGATCGTTCATTTCTGCCAGTGCAACAGACAGCCCCCGCCCTGCAGCGTCACGGGCAATACCGCAGCCGTTGATGCCGCCACCAATGACAAACAGGTCGGTGAGTTCGGATTTGGAATGAAGGTCAGACATGGGAATCGCTTTCGGAATTGCGGGTCCAGAGCAGGCGGGTGCCTGCCGCCTCTGCCGCGCGGGAGAACTCGGGCGGAACCGGGCGATCGGTGATGATCGTGTCCAGCTCTGCCACATCACAGATCCGCACCGGCGCGGCGCGGTCGAATTTGCTGCCGTCGCAGACCAATATGCGGTTGCGGGCGTTTTCCAGGATCGCGCGCGCGACCGATACTTCGCGGGCGTCATGGTCAAGAATGGCGCCATCTGCATCCATGGCCGAGGCACCGATGATGGCGAAATCCACCTTGTAGCGGGCAAAGAAGCGCACGGCGTCATCGCCCACGATGGCACCGTCGCTTTTGCGGATGGCGCCGCCGGCAAGGATCAGATCCTTGCTGTCGTCTTCCATCATCATATTGATAATGTTGATGTTATTGGACAGGACGGTCAGCCCCCGATGGCCCGAGAGCGCCCGCGCCACCTGTTCGGTGGAGGTGCCGATATTCAGTGCAATGGAGCAGTTTTCTGGGATCACTTCAGCGGCGAGCGCTGCCATGGCGCGTTTGCTGTCTGCGTTCAGGCTGCGGCGTTCATTATAGCCCCGATTGGCGGCCGAGGCGATGCGGACCGCGCCACCATGGACCCGGCTGAGTTGCCCACGAGCCGAGAGGTCGCGCAGATCGGTGCGCACGGTCTGCAGCGACACGCCAAAGCGTCCGGCGAGATCTTCGACCTCGACCCGGTCCTGCGTTGACAGCAGGGCCATGATTTCGTTTTGACGGTGTGTTGCGTCCATATGCTTTCCTTTTCACGGCTACCTATAGGGTTTTCAGTAGGAAATGTCAGCGAAAACTTTCGTTTTTCGCGCGCTCATCGCAAAAGGAAAGCTGCCTTCGCGATACGAAAGCAGCGGTCCCGGCGCGAAAGCGACGCGGGATCAGGGCTTTGGCCCCGTTTCATGTGGCCCGAGCGGCGGCGGGCCTTGGTAAATTCGGGAGTTCTGGTGAAGGACGCAGGCCACTTGCGCGGTGTTGCGACCGCGCTTTCGGCCTGCGCTAGGCTGCGTAGAATCAGATGAACGGAATCAGAGGAGCGGGATCAGATGGTTGTCCCAGGCCAGGTCATGGTCGATTGGATCCTTCACCGCGCCGGCGCTCAGTCGGGCGATACGTCCCTGACCGGTGGTGACCACAAACCCCGACCGATCCGTGGCCAGACCACAGACATCCGTCAGCCAATGCTCGCGCAACAATGTGGCCGACGCGCAATCCGCCACTTGTACCACGCCCCCACGCGGAGAAGTCACCGCGACCTCGTGGCCGTCGGGTGAAAAGGCAATGGAGCCGCCATAGCCCTGCAGATTGCGCAGGCGGGGATCCTCTGCCGCGATCAACAGGGCGGTGCTACCGGGGCGGTGCAGGCCGACGATGGGCAGATCCGCGCCGGGATCGCCCTGCCATTGCATCGCAAAGCCAACGGTGCCGTCGGCGCGCATGGCCAGATGGCGGATCGAATTCAGCCGCAGATCGCCGTCCAGCTGCAGCTGGTGTTCGACCTCACCCTCCAGCGTCAGATAGCTGAGGTTGGGCTGCATCGCGGGCAGGTTCAATTTGGCGCGGCCACTGTCGGGGTGAGTCTGGATGCCGCCGTTGGCGACCACCAGCCCAGGGGCGTCCTGCCGCAGGCGCATATCGTGGGGGCCGATACCACCGGAGGCGATGGAGCCGATGCGGCGGTAGGTGGTGCTGGCCTCCCACAGGCCGATGCGCCCCTCTCCGGTTTCAAAGGCGTTTTCAGTGGTGAACAGCAGGTTGCCATCCGGAGAATAGGTGCCATGGCCATAGAAATGATGGCCCGGCGGCGGCGTCAGCCGGGTCAGGGCCTGACCGCTGCGGCAGTCGATCACATCGGCAAACTGGCCGGGCCTGCGCGCGAAGGCGACCGCTTCGGGCCGTGTCGGGTGGGCGGTGGCGGCGTGGCCCCGGGCGGGCAGGGGATGGCGGAACAGGATCCGGCCTGTGTGGTCGAGGCCTGCCAGCAGAAAACGGCCATCCATGGTCCTGCCTGCCGCCAGATATGCGGGGCTGCCGATATCGGCCCAGCTCGCTTGTGGGGCCATGCCTGCGGCCAGCAGCCCGGCCAGAAAGCCGCGCCGTGATGCGGTAGGGCGAGATTTGGACCGGGCCTCTGACACCGCGTCAGTCCCCATCGAGAGAGTTGAAACCGGCGTTGACCCCGAGGCGCGGGCCCAGCTCGGTCGCAACGATCTCGCGCAGGTCGGTCACATCCTGCAACAGGGTTTCGATGCGGAAGCGTTCGGCGGGGATGGTGACGCTGGCCAGCGTCGGATCCTGCAGCGCGGCGGCGCGCGCGCGGGCTTTGTCGAAGGCAGCGCGCAGTTGGTCGGCCAATGCGGTGTCCTCGGCGGCGAGCGCCAGCGCCAGCGGCTCCATCGCGGCCAGGGTCAGGCGGATGTGATGCAGGCTGCGGGCGGAGCGCCAGGCCTCGGCCCGTTTTGGGCGCGGCTTGTCAAAGCCACCGAGCGGTCGGCCCAATCGCATATCCCCGAGCAGCTGCAGGCCGGTGTTCAAGGCTTTGAACAATTCCTGACGGACCTCGCTGTCGCTGCGATAGCGGTCGCCGGGGCGGCGCAATTGATCGGCGTAGCCTGTGTGCCAATCGGCGCGAATGGCGGCGGTGGTGGCTGCGATATCGGTGGCGATTGCCCGGATCAGCGCGCAGGTCTGTGCAGGCTCGGCCACATCGCGGATGGTTGCGTCATAGAGCAGATATTCCAGCGCGTAAAAACCGCGCAGGGCCACCGATTGAGTGGCGAAGGCAGCGGGATCGGCAAAGCCTGCCGTGGTTTCAGCATCCGCTAGCAGTGCCTGACGCAGGGCGTCGGGGATTTTGCCCCGCGTGTCCGGCCAGAAGGCCAGCGCAAAGGCGCGGTTCTCTGCCTCAGTCGGGCCAAACCGCAGATGATTGACGCGGATCCAGGCGTCAAAGGCGTCAGCAAAGGCCTGTTGCAGAGCGGGATCATCATGGCGGCAGGTCTGGTTGGCGGTTTGCGCCAGCGCGGCGCTTTGGCTGGCCAATTGATCAAACCCCGGCAGAATATGCTGGGTGAGGATCCATTCGACCTGCTGATCCGTCACCAAGGCGGGCACAGTGGTGGCCATCTGTGTTGCGGCTGTTGCAGCTGTTTTGGTTTCGGCCTGCAACGGACCGGTCGGCGCCAGCAGGCTCAGCCCCATTGCCACGCCAACGCCCCAAACCGAGGCACGCAGCCGTGCTGGAGTGGTGGATGTGCCTTTGGGCGCAGCAGATCGGGTTTTCACAGGTTGGGTCATCACTGTTGGGTTCATCAGAGGGACTCCAGAAAGGTCAAGAGATCGGCGCGATCTTCGGGTGTTAGGGCGATCACGGCGTCGCGGGCGGATTGCGCCTCGCCGCCATGCCAGAGGATCGCCTCCAGCAGCGTTCGGGCGCGACCATCATGCAGATAGCCCGCGCGCGGATTGACCTGTTGGACCAGACCCAGCCCCCACAGGGGTGCAGTGCGCCATTCGCGCCCGTTGGCGCGCGCTTCGGGGCGGTTGTCGGCCAGGCCCGGCCCCATGTCATGCAGCAACATATCGGTGTAGGGCCAGATCAACTGGAAGCTCTGGGCGGGCTGATCTTCGAGCCGGTGGGTCACGAACTTGGGTGTGTGACAGCTGGTGCAGCCCGCGTCGTAGAACTGGGCTTTGCCGCGCAATACGGCGGGGGCATCGATATCGCGGCGGGCGGGCACGGCAAGATTGCGGCTGTAGAAGGTCACCAGATCCATGTTGGGCTGATCAATTTCAGTGCCGCGCACATCGCCGCCGCCGTGGGGTGCTGTGCGACAGGCGGTCTGCGTGGTGGTGCATTCCCCCCAATTGGCCGGGAACAGCGGCGTGGAGATGCCGATGTCGCCAGAAAAGGCCGCAGCAGATTGTTCATGCACAGTGGCGATCCCGGCCTTGTAGCCGAAGCGGCCCAGCATGGGCTGCTGGAACTCTTGCGACCAGACCACATTGGGACGACCGGAAATGCCATCACCGTCGCGGTCTTCCGGGTCGGCGAGGGCGAGGATTTCTGCGGCGGGGATCGCCTCCAGCAGACCAAGGCCAATCATCGAGGGTGCGACCCGTGGTGACAGCATCGCCTCGGGGTGGAGCGGGCCGTAGCCCAGATCGCGAGTGCTGTAGCGGGGGGCTTGCAGTTGGACGGTTTCACCGCCGTTCAACGCCACAGCGGTTTCGGTATAGTCGACCCCAAGCCGGTATTCCGAGGGCACCGCGGGGGCGGACACATCCTGCAGCTGCAGGCCATAGTTGGGATCCGGAGCGCTGGCGATGTAATCCTCGATATGGGCCATGCGCTGATGCGTTTCGCCGGGAATGGAGATTCGCAGGAACATGGTGGCAGAGGGGTAATCGGGCTGCTCTGGCACGTGTCCACGGCCGTCTTTCAGGTGGCAGCGCTGGCAGGAGCGGGCGTTGTAGAGCGGGCCGAGCCCGTCCGAGGCCAGGGTGGAGGCGGGCGAGAGCACCCAGATCTTTTTGAACAGCCCATTGCCCAGTTTGAATTCCAGCTCTTCTTCGAAGCTGAGGTTGGCGCTGTTTTGGGAGTAGGCTTCGTCGTCCTTGCGGGCGCGCACGGTGGTGGCGCCGGCAGGGCGGGCCTCATAGGGCTCGGCCTTGGCAAAGCTGCGGGTGGGGGCAACGATGGGTGCGATGCGGGCAGCCTCTGCCTCCGTGCGGGGGATCACCTTCAGGTGGCGATCGTCCAGCGGGGGCAGGGCGATGAGGGGTGTTGTGGTGTCTGATGCTGTCGCTAGGCCCGTGGCCGCTGTTGTTTCTGCACCGGAGGTCGTGGCGGCATCCAATGCGCTGGCGGGCTCTGCGGTTACTGCGGTCAAGGCGGCCACGGCCAGCAAAGCCAGCAACGTGGCCGAGCCAAGGGCAGGGCGGAAACGGTGGCGCAGGGGAGGATGCATCATGGTCTGATCACTTTTGTCTGGCGAAGCTACGACGATCCCCGATCACTGCGGGGAGGGAGTGGCTGGCGAGAGGGTGCGCAGCTGCGCGGCGAGGTGCAAGGGGGCGAGCCAATTTGCCACGCCCGCTGACCAGAATGTGACAGGGGCAGCAGACTGCCGCCCCTGATCAGATGTGTGTGCTGCACTGTGCAGCTGTGCTGATTTAGTGGAAGACCGCGTCGGGGTTATCCAGCGAGTCGGAGCCTTCGATGGTGACGCCGTCGACATTCAGCAGGCTGATCACGCGCTCGATCGAGCGGGTCTGATCGACCAGGCCGTTGACGCCGCCCATCACCAGGGCTTCGCCAGCCGCGTTGCCGCGCTCCAGCATCTGGTCATAGGAGAACCCGGCTTCCGCTGCGGTTTTGATGCGGCCCAGAGCCATCATGGTGGTCGAAAGTTTGCCACGCAGCTCGCTGTCGAGTGCGCCATCCTGCGCCGCCACCAGATCGGAGAGCGAAGGACCGGAGACCAGCTCGCCGTTCACGCGCACATATTCACCAAGGTAGACATTCTGGATGCCCAGACCGTCGTAGTAGTGGCTGTTGTGGGTGTTGTCGGAGAAGCAATCGTGTTCTTCTTCCGGGTCGTTCAGCATCAGGCCCAGGCGCATGCGCTCACCGGCCTGCTCGCCGTAGGACAAGGAGCCCATGCCGGTCAGCATGGCTGTGATGCCTGCATCTTCGTCAGCCAGCAGCGTGGTGCGTGCGTCGCCCGCATCGCCCCACTGTGCGGTCATCCATTCCAGGTCGGACACCAGCAGGTCGGTGGCAGCCTTCAGGTATTCGCCGCGGCGGTCACAATTGCCGTTGGTGCAATCTGCGCCTGCGGCGTAATCGGTCCAGGAACGGGAGCCTGCGCCATGCTCGGTGCCGTTCAGATCCTGACCCCAGAGCAGGAATTCGATGGCGTGGTAGCCGGTGGCAACATTGGCTTCAACGCCATCTGCTTCGTGCAGGCTCTCTTCGAGCAGGGCCGGGGTGATGGCGCTGGCGTCGATGGATTTGCCGGACAGTTCGAACTGCGGGTTGGCAACAACGTTCAGCACGGCCAGCGTGTTGTCGTCGGTTGGCCCACCGTAGGAGGCATCCACGTAGTCGATCAGACCTTCGTCCAGCGGCCAGGCGTTTACCTTGCCTTCCCAGTCGTCGACGATGGCATTGCCAAAGCGGAAGACTTCGGATTGCTGGTAAGGCACGCGAGAAGCAAGCCAAGCGCTGCGTGCGGCTTCCAGGTTTTCGGCGGAAGGCGCGGCGATCAGTGCGTCAACAGCGGTCTGCAGGATTTTGGCGGTTGCCAGGCTGTCCTCATATTTTGCCTGCGCGATATTGGCGTAGTTCGTCAGAACCCCCGCCTTGTCGGCCGCAAATGTCGGTGCCGCGACTGTCGCCAGTGCCGCTATGGCGGTGCCTTTGAGGAGATGCGATTTCATTGTCCTGTCCTTCGACTTTTTACTTAGGATTTGGTTTTGGTCTTCACGTGAGGCGACCGCTGCGGCAGGGCGCAGCGGGGCCGAATTCAATTCCGTTTCAGTGCAGGCGCGCGGTCATTTGATTATGCGCGACCTCATGTGTTGGTGCGGCGACGCTGTGCCCTGTGGTCATATGCTCCAGTGCCATGCCCGCTTTGGCGGCCAGGATTGCGGCCTGCACAGCCTGGTTTGGCACCACGATCAGTGAGGCCAGCAGATTGGCATCATCGGTCTGGCCCTGTGCCGCTGCCGCCACGAGATTGGCAAAACAGCTCTCATCGGCGCCAAGGCATGTACAGCTGAGCCCATGACGCACCAGTGGGCGCCGACCTGCATGGGCGCAGAAATTGCAGAGCCGTCCTGTATTTTCAAACGCTTGACGGCCAAGAACAGGGCCAAGCGCGTGTTGCATTTCGCTGCGCACAGTCATGCGAGAGTCTGGCCCGCTGAACCAGTGGCGCATAAAGCGAACTGCAGCGGCCTCGAGCGGGGGCAGGTCGGTCAACAGTCCGACCGTTGCGCCCCCGCGAGGGGCTGTTATCGCAGGCTCGTCGTAAGGGGTCATTTTGTGAGGATCAGCTTTCCGGCGCGGGTGATCCGCAGGCTGTAGATCTGGCCGTTCAGCAGGATGCGGGCCTGGTTGCCGCCGCGTGCCAGCTCTTCGGCGTGATAGGTTGGGAATACTTCGGTCGCGGCAGTGGCGGTGGTGGTGGTTGCGTGATCAAAATTCATCTGGTTCATATCTGTCACCCGTTTCTGTCCTCGGATCGGTCCAGATACCACTCCAGGGGAAACCCGCCGTCGCCGTGGGCGACACCCTCAAACAGCCAGCCGATGAACCCGGGCAGATCTTCTGCGGGGGGCGTGGGCTGGGGGCCTTGGGTGGGTTGCGTGGAAGAGGACACTGGATCATCCCATCTGGTTGCGCTGAGAGTTGGGCTGGCGTCGGAAACGTTGGCTGAACTGTGCTTATATACTTAGCGTCATCGAACTTCCGAGTTTTGATGAGTTGACGTCATGCGTGAAAACGGTTCAGTTAGGCTCATGATCCGCCCCGGTTTTCTTACCCCTTCAGAGCGTCGAGAGCTTGAGGCTTGCGTGCGCAGTCATC
>NZ_JAJDWC010000138.1 GCF_022825805.1 Phaeobacter sp. | reverse complement strand
GATCATTTCAGCGACATCGGTACCGGTGAAAAGTTCACCGATGAGTTCATTCGTTTGCGTTGTCATAATTCCCCCAGAACAAAAAACACCGCTGCCGATTGGAACCAGCGAACTGTTGATTTCCGAACAGCCTGCCGACGGCATGCGGGTGACGTTGGGTAAACTGCCGCAAGGGCCACAATTTAGTCAAATTGTATGAAGCGGCTTCGCCCTTTTGTGATCATCTTGTGATCAGAGCGACGTGCAGATCAAAAAATTATCTTTTAATTACTGAATACTAAATCAAAATAGATTGGCACAGATACCGTTTCTCAAGTGGAGCCAATCGCTCAAATTTAATTTGATTTTATCAAATGTAAGAACGACAACTAAGGCACGACATCGGAGGATTGTGGCGAAATCGAGGCAAATACCATCCTTCGCGATTCGACCTGGGACGCCGCTCAGGGGGATGGACGGCGCCCGCAAATCTCACAAAGTGAGCTGTTTCAGCCTGCCCGCGCGACGATGGCCTGCGACAGGACGCACATCAGCTCGAACATCAGCGACACACCAAGCCAAGCGGTGCCACCGGTTTCATCAAACGGTGGTGCGACTTCGACCAGATCGGCGCCGATCAAATTGATACCTGCCAATTCCCGAATGACCTGCTGGGCCTGGAAACTATTTGGCCCGCCAATTTCTGGCGTGCCCGTGCCCGGCGCGTAGGCGGGATCGACGAAATCAATATCATAGGTGCAATATGTCGGATGCGCGCCAACGATCTCGCGCACTTCTGTCATGACATCCGCGATGCCGCGGTCAAACAGCTCTTCGATGCGAATGATCCGGATGCCCTGATCCTCACCCCATTCGATGTCTTCGGTGTTGTAAGCGGTGCCTCGTATCCCGATTTGCACAAACCGGTGTGGATCCACCAACCCTTCCTCGACAGCCCGTCGAAACGGTGTCCCATGGGTGAATTTGCACCCCCCAAAATAGCTGTCGAACAAATCCGTATGACTGTCGAACTGGATCAACCCGACCGGTCCGGCAGCTGCCAACGCACGCAGGATCGGGAGCGAAACAAGATGATCACCTCCCGCCGTCATTGGCGTGATCTTCTGCGCAACCAAAGCCTCGTAAAAGGAGGTGATCCGTCCCAAGTTGTCTTCGATATCAACTGGGTTTGGCGGCACATCGCCCAGATCAGCACAGTTGACGGAAGCGAAGGGATTGATCCCCGTCACAGGATTCATCGCCCGTATCATTGAGGAATAATCCCGCAGCTGTCGCGGGCCATGGCGGGCCCCGGCCCGATTGGTGGTCCCCCCATCCCACGGCACACCGATGAGCCCCATCTGAACATCACCAAAACGCGGATGATCTGGCTGAAGCGATGGCAACCGCATAAAGCTCGGCACACCAGCAAAGCGTGGCATCTCCATTGCGGACACCGGTTGAAAGAACTCGTCAGCCGTTTGTGTCATGCAGTCGCTCCCATTTTGACATTCTCTGCGATCATGGAGATCATCTCAAACATGATGGCAGAAGCGGTCAATGCCGTGATTTGGTTTGGACTGTCCTTTGTTGGCATCATGCAGACGATATCGCCCCCAACGATGTTCATGCCGCGGACCGCGTGCAAAAGCGCGACGGCCTCATCGATGTCAAAACCCTTTTCTCCGGGCTCCAGATTAGACACAGCTGGCGCAATGGAGGGGTCGAGGCAATCCAGATCAAACGTGATGTAAACGGGTCGCCCCGCCATCACCTCTTGGATCTGCGAGACCACATCAGCAATACCGCGTTTGCGGAACTCCTTCATGGTGACGATGTTATAGCCGTATTCATAAGACGGCTCCAGCCAGTCCAATGTCCGCGCATGCCCCCGCAAGCCGATCTGCATGGAATGGTGCGGGTCCACTTTGCCTTGATCGGCAAGATACGCCCCCCAATGGGCTGCCGATTTCTTCGCCCCCAAAAAGTGGTCAACCTTGGTGAAGACATCCGTATGAGCATCAAAGTGGAGAAAACACACCGGTGCACCCTGGGTGATCTGGCCGCAGCCGATGGCCTGAACAATGCCACCGGTAATGGAATGGTCTCCCCCGATGGACACTGGTCTGGCCCCAGCGGCATCGATGGTCTGGTAAAACCGGGTGATCTGCTCAATGCAGTCTTCGTTGTCATTGGCACGCGGAAACGGCACATCACCCACATCCGCGATCCGCGCGGCCTCCCATGGGTTCAGTTGAAAATCCCCATGCATCCGGCGGCCCACCGCAGACACATTCCTCAGCGCCCGTGGCCCCAAGTGCTGATCCCGCTCTGTGGTACCATTGCCAGTCGAATGCGGCACGCCCACAAGCGCGATATCCTGCCCATCGGGGCCTTCGTTTGGGCAGCGAAACAGTGTCGGAACACCCCACCAATAGAGATTCTCCATCATGGAGGTCAAATGCGCATCAGCCATTTCATGTCTTTCGTTGAGTTGAGAAAAAATGCCCCGACGCACCACCTGATCGCCGGGGCAGTTGGGAGATGGTCAACCGTCGCCAGCACGCCTGCGATAGGCACCCTGGGCGATACGGTCGATCACCATTGCACAAAGCAGGATTGCAATTCCGCCCAAGAGCCCTTGCCCCTTCGCCGCATATTGCAGCGCTTCCAAGATCAGCGCGCCCAATCCTTCGGCACCGATCAGCGAGGCAATGACCACCATCGACAGGGACATGAGGATGGTCTGATTGATGCCCGTCATGATGGAGGGCAGCGCCAAAGGCAGCTCAACATTGAACAGCAATTGCCGCCGCGAACATCCAAACGCGATTGCCGCCTCTTTTGTGGCCTCTGGAACACCACGCATGCCCAGCGCGGTCAGGCGAATGACCGGCGGCATTGCAAACACCAGCGTGGCCAACACACCTGGCGGCTTACCGGTCCCGAAAAAGGCGATGATTGGGATCAGATAGACAAAGGCAGGCATGGTTTGCATGAAATCCAGCACCGGTTCTGCGATTGCATAGGCCCGTTTTGATTTCCCGAACCAAATCCCCAAGGGGACACCGATCACCACACATAGAAAGGCACCAGCGCCGATCAAAGCCACAGTGATCATGGCCAGCTCCCACAGCCCCATGAAGGCGAGATATGCCAAAGCCGCCGCTGTGAAAATCGCAACCCGTGACCCAGCCAGCCGCAGGGCCAAAACAACTGTCACGAACATCACAACGGGCCAGGGCGTTTGGATCAACACAACTTCGAGACCGTCAAGACCCCAGCGTATGACGGCAGTAACACCATCAAAGACATCCCCGAAATTCGCCGCCAGCCAGTCAAACCCCGCATCGCCCTTTTTCGACAAAACGGCAAAATACTCTTTGCCGACCGGAAACTCGGTTATGGGCAACCGCGTGCCAAACAGACCGCCGGTCAGCGCTGACAGCACCTCATCAGGTTTGGCGACAGTGAACCGGATCAGGGTTAGAGGCCAAATCCCCAATAACGCAACAGCTCCGAACAGTAGACTCCGGTTGCTGCGGCCGGACTGCACCTTCTGTCCGGATCGCCAGCGCAAATATTGAGCCTCATAGGCAATATTGGCGTAGAACCCTTCGGCCAGTTTGATCACGAGCAAAAGCAAAAGACCGGCACCAAGGATCGTAAGCGCGGTGCTGTTCGCCGCAGTCGCCGCCTCAAACGCTTTGTCAGCAGCAGCCTGCAGATTATCTGCAATTTTCTGCTTTGCCGCCGCGCCCGCAGCATCTCCTGCCGCCGCCAGTTCAGCCGCTTGCGCCTCACGCTTTGCGATATTGTCCAGCAGGCGTTCGTAGCGGGTCAGCTGTTCGGCACCCAACTCGCCCCATAGCCCTCTGCCGATCTGCACAAACGCAAACAACTCAAGCATCAGGAACACCCAGAAGAAGCCCCAAACCCCGCGCGCAGCCCCCCATAACGGTCCAAAAATGGCCGCCAAAGTGTTCCAGGATCCGGCAAATCCGGTTTTGCCCTGAATGCGCTGAAATTCGCGTTGGTAGTAGAAGGGGCTGTCACCTGCGAAAACCGCAATATCGCTCTGCCCCTGCTGAGGCTGTGTTGTGGTATCTTTCATGCCTTGCCTCCCTGTATGCCCTTCAGCAGGGTGGCCCGGTCAACAACGCCGATATCTGCACCATCGTCACCAGTGATGACGATCACATTTTCCGTCGATGTCGCGATATCGATCAGTTGATCCAGATCTGTCCCATGATGCGCCCTTGGGCTTTCTTCAAAATTCACAGGTCGGGTTGGCCGATAGTCCGCCAAAGGCACCATGATCGAATGGGCAAAGACCAACTTCAGCTTTGAAATGCCTTCGACAAAATCGCGCACATAGCTGTCGGCTGGCCGGGTGACGATCTCTTCTGGCGTGCCGATCTGTACGATCCGCCCGTCTTTCATGATCGCGATGCGGTTGCCGATGCGGATCGCTTCGTCCAAGTCATGGGTGATGAAGGCTGTCGTTTTGTTCAGCTCTGCGGACAGCTGCATGAATTGATCCTGCAACTGCCGACGGATCAACGGATCAAGGGCCGAAAACGGTTCATCCATCAGCAACACATCCGGATCGGACGCCAAAGCTCGCGCCAACCCGACCCGCTGCTGCATCCCGCCAGACAATTCTCGCGGGAAGCGGTCTTCGAACCCCGTCAGGTTCACCCGGTCCAAACAGCGCTGCGATACCTCCCAGCGGGTCGATTTCGGCTCACCTCGGACCTGCAGCGGAAAGCCGACATTGTCGCGAACGGTGCGGTGCGGCAGCAAAGCCATGTGCTGGAACACCATGCCGATGTTCATCGCCCGCATCTCGCGTAACTGCGCTTGGGACAGATCCAGCATATCTCGCCCCATCACCGAAATGGCGCCTGCGGTTGGTTCAATCAACCGATTGAGATGCCGGACCATGGTGGATTTGCCGGAGCCGGACAGCCCCATGACGCAAAAGATCTCACCCCGCTTCACTTCAAAGGAGACATCTGCGATTCCGACCACGCATTTGAACTCCTCCAGCACCTCTGCCTTTCCCAATCCGCGACTGCGCACTGCGGCCATAGCTGCGTCAGCATTGGACCCGAATATTTTCCAAACGCCATCAAGCGCGATTACTGTATCTGTCATGAATTCCGTCTCCGGATACCCCGGTTCATCAGGCAGGCAACAGCGCCGCCCACCTGACCTGTCTTGTCGCGATGCGGATTACTGGAACCAGGAGTCGACGAGATCAGCGTTTTCCGCGACCCATTCCTGAGCGAAATCGGTGGGATCCTTGCCCTCAACCGACAACGCGTAGACAACGGCATTCACCTGCTCGGTTGTGAGCTGAACCCGGCTCAGCATGGCAGCCGCCTCTGGCTGGGTCTCCGCCAATTCGGTGGCATAAAACACATGCAATTTTGCTGCGTCCCAGGCCGTGGACGCGGTGGAGTTCGCCAGCCAGTTGGGATCATCTGTGGGCTGCTTTACCGACCAGCTGGCCGCGTCATGGGCGGGCTCACTCAGCGGCACAAGATCATAGAGCGAGAACATGTGATGCGGCGTGTAGCAAAAGAAGACGATGTTGCGTCCCTGCGCAGTGGCATTGCCAACCTGAGCCAGAGCCAACGTTTCATCCATTTCAACCAATGTCATGGTCTCTGCGTAACCATACGATTTAGCCCGAATCTTCTCGATATTGGTTGATGCCCAGCCTGCCGCACCGATCCAGATTTCGCCGCGACCGTCACCATCGCTGTCGAACTGCGCCGCCATTTCGGGGTCCGTCAGGTCCGACAGGGCGGAAATACCTGTGCGCTCTTGGGTGTCCTTGGTGACGCACATCTGTTGGTCGGACAGAACCGCATTGGGATTAAACATCACCGTCCCCTTGCCGGTCACAAAGGTATCATGAAGGTTCTGCTGATTGGGCAACCAGACCTCCGGATGTACGTGCATGGCACCAGAATCCATGGCTTCGAAAATCACCGGATTGGTGCCGTTTTGCATTTCGACCTCCAATCCCAGATTTTCCTCCAACGCTACCTTCAGAATATAGGCAGTGCCGCGGACCGAGGCCCAGTTGGGCACGCCGATGACCAAATCCTGGGCCACTGCCGCACCGCCAATCGCGCTGGCAAACAGCGCCGCGGAAAAAGTCTGCATGAGTTTCATTCTCGTCTCCCTTTGGTTTGATCACGTGTTTTTTGTGTTCCGCGGTCGGCCCGTGATCAAAA
This sequence comes from Phaeobacter sp., assembly GCF_022825805.1. GTDB lineage: Bacteria > Pseudomonadota > Alphaproteobacteria > Rhodobacterales > Rhodobacteraceae > Phaeobacter. The sequence continues at coordinate 15,236 of NZ_JAJDWC010000138.1, read as the reverse complement.
CACAGCCGCAGGTGTATCAATGGAAAGGATTTGCCCGATCACCATGCACAGCACCGGAACGCCCGGGGGCTGAACATTGGACGGGGCTCAAAACGGCCTACGCATCCTCGCGGTGGAGGGCCTGGCTCAGGCAATGGACACCGCCACCGCCAAGGGTGAACATCGACATATCAGGGTCGTAGACCTCGAACCCGAGCGCCTGCATCTTGGCGTTCAAATCCTTTGCACCCGCCATGGAGAGGACCTTGCCGTTGCCCAGGGCAACCAGATTGACGCCCAGGTTCTTTGCTTCGCGGTATGAGACATCGACAATCTCGATCCCCCATCCCTTGACGACATCCACGAGCCAGGGCTCCATCGCATCGATACAGGCAACAACGAGCTTTTCAGCCAGCGGCACAATCAAGCCATCCATATGGACGAATTCGCGGCTGATCGGAGCCACCACCGCCTCCCAGCCCTCTGCCTGCAGAAACTCCGCAACCTGCTCTGTTCCCGCCTGCTCCGAACGTTCACCGCAATAGCCAAGCAGCACCCTGCCCGGCTCAATGATGTTGAAATCACCGCCCTCGAAATGTCCTGCGGTCGCGAATTTCCAGATTGGGATATCGTTGTCCTGATAGAATTTAATCGCCGTCGCATAATCCGCACGGCGGCATTTCAATTGCATATGACAGATGAGTGCGCCCCAAGGCGTCATCGCAGAACTGTCCCGCGCAAAGAAATTGCGGTGCAGAACCTCATCACTGTCCAGGTAGTGACAGGTCACACCTGCCTCTTCATAGATCGACACCATTTCGGAGTGCTGTTTCATCGCCAGTTGCAGATCGAACTGAACGCCGGTCTTATGAGCGTTGGCCAACGTGCGACCGATCAAGGGCCCGGCATCGACCCATTGAAAATACTCCGGCCGGCCCAACAGAACATCGGTCAGCCGTGCATAATCATTGTTAATTCCCCAACGCGTCGACGTCGCATTGCTCGCATCCATATTGCCAACCTCCCACTGGTTCCGGCGTGAGGGCAGCTTTGGACAGATATTTGTTTTATTAAATTACAAATTAAGGGACTTAACTTGCATATACATACAGGTATAGTCGCGCTATGTTGCCACCTGCGTTTTCCAAAACCGACCTCCATTTGCTCTATGTTTTCTGCGTGGTCGTAGAGGCGAGAGGCTTCTCTGCTGCGCAAATCGTCTTGAACGTCTCCGCATCGACCATTTCCCGCCAAATCTCCGATCTGGAAACACGGCTTGGTATGCGGTTGTGCCAACGCGGCCGCAAAGGCTTTCGCCTGACGGACAAGGGGGAAATCGTCTATGCCGCATCGTTCAAACTGTTCGCAGCACTGGACAAGTTTGGGGAAACCGTCGACGGCACCCGCGGCAAGCTGGTCGGCCGACTGAGCGTCGCCGCCATCGATAACTGGGTCTTCAACAGCGAAGCACCGGTGACAAAAGCACTGGCAGAGTTCACCCGTATTGCGCCAGACGTGGCCATCGAACTGCATTCCATCGCACCCGATGACATCGAAATGGCCGTTCAGGATGGTCAGGCGACGCTTGGCGTTGGGGTGTTTCACAAACATAAGCCCGGACTGATCTACGAAACCATCGGCATCGAACGCATTGGCCTTTACTGCGGTTGGGGCAACGCGTTGTTTGATGCACAAAGCGAGGCCGACATCACCGCTCTGCTGCCAGAGGCCAATTTCTGCAAACGCGCCTATCTGAACGAAGACATCGTTGCACCGGTGTCGCGTGGTTTGCGGTCAAACGCCACCGCCCATCAGATCGAAGGCATCGCCATGCTGGTCCTTACGGGCAGCTATATCGGCTACCTGCCAGAGAGTTTTGCTGACATCTGGGTCAAAGACTCGCGAATGCGCTCTGTCGGGGATGGCATGTTTGATCTGAACTCGGAAATCAAACTGGTCTATCGGCGTGGTGAGGAACCCAATCTGGTCACCAAAACCTTCATGGATCTGCTTCGAACCTCTGCGACGGGCCTTCATGACGGGCCAGCAGAATCACAAACATCCGCAGAAAACGACCCCTCAGAACTCTGACAGCGACGCGCTGCAACATTTACACAACCACGCGGCACCCTACCTGTGCTGGGCAGAAAAGGAGTGGCGACATGCTTCAGGATAAGAAATCGGAAACCGATGCAGAACGGCAAAAAGCGCTGTTGAAAAGATTGGTGTCAGAGCTGAGTGCGCAACATCCCGATCTCTACTATCAACCCACAAGCCTGGTCGCCCGACTGATCCGGGAGCAGATAGAGCAGGGTAAAACGCTGAACCAGGACGAACGCAAACTGATGAGCCGCCTGAAATCTCGTGACATTGAGGTGCTGCTGAGCCTCCATTAGCGGGGCTGATATGCGGATCATTTCGAATACAGTGCCCTGAGCCTTGCCAGATCGGCGGTGACATCGCAGTCTGCAGCAAAAGCAGATGACCGCAGCACTGCTGTGAACTGGTTTGCACCGCGCCAGGAGGCCCGCCCGATGATCCCACCTCTGTTTGATCTCCCGCCCAACCCAATCATTCCCGTCGTAGGCATGGGATCCGGGTTTCCGGTGGGCCGCATCTTTTGTGTTGGTCGCAACTACGCCGCCCATGCCGCAGAAATGGGGGTCGACGTAGACCGAGAGCGCCCGTTTTACTTCACGAAATCCGCGAGCCATGCCGTATTGAGCGGAGCTGAACTGCCCTACCCGCGCGGAACCGAGAATTTTCACCACGAAATCGAACTGGCCGTGGCTCTGGGGGCGCCGCTCGACGATCTGACAGATGCAGCCATCCAATCGGCAATCTTTGGCTATTGCACCGCATTGGACATGACCCGGCGGGATCTGCAATTGCGCGAGCGCCAGAAACAACGCCCCTGGAGTCTGGGCAAAGATCTCGAAGGCGGCGCTGTGTTTGCACCAATCACCTCGGCAGCGGAATGGACGCCAACGGACGACACTCACATCTGGCTAAATGTAAATGGCGATCAGCGTCAGACCGCCCGATTGGGTGATTTGGTTTGGTCGATCACAGATCTGATCCGACATCTGTCAGGGTATTATCGCTTACAAGCAGGCGATGTTCTCCTAACCGGCACGCCGGCTGGGGTTGGCCCCGTGATCGCCGGAGACACGCTGACAGGTGGCATCAACGGTCTGTCTGACATTGCTCTGACAATCACCAACTCAGCATGAGATCAAAGCGTATCGATATTTTTCTTGCGTCTATATTTTTGTAACGTATTTTTGTTTCGAAATTCGCCGTGAATTGATGGCCACTGACAAATGATGCCGCTGAAATGCATAATCATCAGTTGATGGTTACAAATGCACCTAATAGCTGGAAACAGGGGCATGAGACGAACAGACTGTCAGTGATCGGCCTTGTGCCTAGGGTGCAGTATTTAAGTGTTAGCATTCGCAGTATGTTGCGGTGCCAAAAGAAAGTTCAGACTAGGGGCGCTGTGGCGCACACAGGACAATACGCACCGCACGAAACGGACTGTGCGAAACATACAGGGCAAACCACACAAGACATAAGGTCAAAGGGAGGAAAAGATGACCACACGTAGAAAACTGTTAGGCGCCGCCGGGGCAATGGCCCTCGTCGCCATGAGCGCCACATCTGCGGTGGCCCAAGAGGTGACTCTGAAGCTGCACCAGTTTCTGCCGGCACAGGCAAATGTTCCAAAGCTGATCCTTGATGTCTGGGCCGACAAGGTCGAGGCCTCCTCCGACGGCCGTATCAAAATTGATCGCTACCCGTCGATGCAGCTTGGCGGCAAACCACCGGAGTTGATGGATCAAGCAATCGATGGTGTCGCAGATATCGTCTGGACCGTGGTGGGATACACCCCGGGTCGCTTCCCCTCGACCGAGGTCTTCGAACTTCCCTTCATGATGACAAATGCGCGTGCCGCATCCCATGCCTATTGGGAAATGTTTGACGAACACATGAAGGACACGGAATTCAAGGACGTCAAAATCCTTGGCACTTGGGTGCATGGCCCCGGCATCATTCACACCTCCGGACCCGTTGAAACACCCGCAGATCTGCGCGGCATGAAGATCCGTGGCGGGGGCCGTTCGGTGAATGCGCTGTTGACCGAACTGGGCGCAACCCCGGTTGGCATGCCGGTTCCGGCAATCCCCGAAGCGCTCTCCAAAGGTGTGATCGATGGCACCACCATCCCTTGGGAAGTTACCGCCGCTTTGAAGGTGCCGGAGTTGGTGGACAACCACACCGAATTCACCGGGCGCGCGCTTTACACGCTCACGTTCGTGCTGGCGATGAACAAAGAGAAATACGAAAGCCTGCCAGACGACCTGAAGAAAGCCGTTGATGAAAATTCCGGGCTGGAATTCTCCGTCTTTGCCGGTGGCACCATGGCGGATGCCGATGATCCATCGCGCGAGATCGCGCTGGACGAAGGCAACAATGTCATCACCTTGGACGCCGATCAAACCGCAGTTTGGCGCGAGGCAGCACAGCCAATCTATCAGCAATGGCTTGATGATATGTCCTCCAAGGGTATCGATGGCGAAGCCCTACTGGAGCAGGCAACCGGCCTGATCGAAAAATACTCAGCCCAATATAACTAAAGGGCTGCAGGGACGGCGGATCTGCGCTTTGATCAGCGTGGATCCGCCTCACCCAAAAAGGACTGGACTATATGCATATGCTAATGATGAGGTTGGCCAGAAGCATGGCTGTCCTCGGCGGGACGGTGCTGTCGCTCCTGATCCTGCTGACCTGCCTGTCCATCGTGGGGCGATTATTGAATGGCGGGCTTCACGGTGCGGTCATGCAGAGCATTGCCCCCGGCCTATCAAACTGGCTTCTCGACATCGGGATCGGACCGATCAATGGCGATTTCGAACTTGTTGAGGCCGGTGTGGCTTTCGCCATCTTTGCCTTTTTGCCACTTTGTCAGATCACTGCCGGTCATGCGTCGGTGGATATCGTCGCAAACAGTTTCCCCCAGATCGTCAAACGCGGGCTCCGCATGATCACCGAGTTGGTATTTGCAGCGGTGCTGATCCTGATTGCGCTGCGTCTTGGCGCCGGAACACTGAGCAAGTTTCAAAACGGCGAAACGTCTTTCCTGCTCGAATTTCCAGTGTGGTGGGCCTATGCCGCCAGCCTTGTCGCCGCCAGCGTGGCCGCCATTGTTGGCACATATATGGCGGCCATCCGTTCGATAGAATTTGCAACCGGCCGCATCCTGATTTGGGATGGCGTGGAGGGTGAACAGTGACCGCTCTGGAAATCGGGATCGCCTCCTTTCCCGTCTTGATGACTTTGATTTTTCTTCGGGTGCCGATCGGCCTCGCCATGTTTCTGGTGGGTCTCGTCGGTCTGATTATTGTCACGGACGGAACGCAAGTCGCCTTTGGCAGGTTGAAAAGCGAGACCTACACCACGTTCTCCTCTTATTCGCTCACGATTGTGCCGATGTTCCTGTTGATGGGCCATTTTGCAACTCTCGGCGGCATGTCCACCGCTTTGTTCAAAGCCGCAGAGGGGTTCCTGGGTCACAAAAAGGGCGGTGTCGCAATGGCGGCCATCGGGGCCTGTGCGGGGTTTGGCGCCATCTGCGGCTCGTCGCTCGCAACCGCAGCCACCATGGGCCGTGTCGCCCTGCCCGAATTGCGCAACTATGGCTATGCTGGTGGCTTTTCCTCGGCAACATTGGCTGCTGGCGGAACGCTGGGGATTTTGATCCCGCCCTCGGTAGTGCTGGTGATCTATGCCATTCTGACCGAACAGAATATCGCCAAGCTCTTTCTCGCGGCCTTCATCCCGGGGCTGCTTGCTGCGATGGGATATGTCATTGCGATCTCGATCTATGTGCGCGTCTTTCCTGGCAGCGCAGGCACGCGCCCTCCCATCCCATGGGCCGAACGCTTCGCCGCACTAATCCAGGTTTGGCCAGTTCTACTGGTGTTCGGGCTTGTGGTGGGCGGCATCTATCTCGGGTGGTTCACCCCAACAGAAGGTGCTGCGGTTGGCGCATTGGGCACTGGATTAATCGCTTGGCTAAACGGTGGTCTGACACGAACCTCACTGACTGACAGCTTCATGGTGACCGCCCGCTCGACCGCCATGATCTTTTTTATCGTGCTCGGCGCTGGGTTCTACAATGGCTTCCTGGCACTCACCAAAGTACCGCAAGAGCTTGCAGATTTTGTCGTCTCGCAGGGACTCAGCCCCTGGCTGGTGCTCACGCTGATCCTCGTGTTCTACCTGGTGTTTGGGTGCTTGATGGACAGCCTGTCGATGATCCTGCTGACCATTCCGATCTTCTATCCCGTCATTTCTGTGATGGACTTCGGCCTCGTAAACCTGCCAGCCATGCAGGCCGAGGCCGCGATGGAAGTCCTGAAGGCGGGTGTGCCTCAGGGCATGGGGGCCGAAATGCTCGCCTCGATACAAGAGGCCATTGCATCAGGCACAGAGCTGACCCGCGAACAAATGAAAGAGCTGGGCATCCGGGTAACGCGCGGCATGGCCAACCGGTTGGAGACTGAATATGTGGCGATCTGGTTCGGCATCTTGGTTCTGATCGTCGTCGAGGTGGGCCTGATCACGCCGCCCGTCGGCATGAACCTGTTTGTGATCAATGCAATGGACCGCACCACCCGCATGATCGACACCTACAAAGCCGTCTTGTTCTTCGTGGCTTCGGATCTGATCCGGGTGGTGATTCTGGTGGCGTTCCCCGTGATCACACTGCTGCCGCTGATGTTGATGAGATAGGGAACCATCTAAACCAAGGCCCTTCCGCAAATGCGGGAGGGCCTGCTATTGCGGCTCTCGCAACCAGCCCTGCGCAAAAGCAACGCGATCAAGCCCTGCAAACCGGGCGACCCGGTCCAATTCCGCCTCAAGTCTGCTTTGCCGAGCGGATGACCAACGCACCGCAGGTTCTGGCCAAACCGCTGTCACCTGCAACACACCAGTCTGACGCTGCGCCTTCATATCGATGCGGCCGATCAACCGTGCTTTTTCCATCAATGGAAAGACGTAGTAGCCGTAGCGCCGTTTTGGTGCCGGGGTGAACACCTCAATCCGGTAGTGAAACCCGAACAGGCCTTCTGCCCGCTTGCGATCGCGCAACGCAGGATCAAACGGGCTCAACACGCGCATACGCCCCGGCGGATCTGGCAAATCAGCGACGGTGTCCAGCGCCTCGGGACGTGCAAACACCCGTCGGCAGCGGCCATCTGCCAGCTCGATATCCACGGCTTCAATGCGCCCATCTGCCTGCGCACGTTTACACCAAGCAGCGCATTCAGCCGGTGTGGCGGTGGCCCAGAATGCCGCCAGCTCGCCTGACGTTGCAAACCCGAGCCGGTCGAGCGCGTTGTCGCACAACCAATCAATGCTCTCTTGTGGATCGGGCGACTGCTCGCCTGGCAGCAGCTGCTGATCGATCACCCGCTCAGTCAGGTCATATTGCTTCTGAAACCCGCGCCGCCCGACAACCGCAAGCGCACCAGAACGCCAAAGATACTCCAGCGCTGTTTTGGAGGGATGCCAATCCCACCATCCACCGGTGCCCTTCTTTTCATCCCGCCCAACATCGGAGGAGCTTACGGGACCGTGGTCGCGAATATGGTCCAAGACGTGCTGAAACTTCGCTTCATATCCATCCCGGTGCCAATTGCGATATCGCTGACGCAGCACCGCAGCATCCCTTTGAAACCGCAGATGCCAATGGGGGTAAAACGCCATCGGAACCACCGCCGCATCATGAGTCCAATGCTCAAACAGACGTTGGTCGCGCTCATACAGGGATTTCAACGCCGACGGCCGATAGCGGGGCCTGCGTGAATACAGGATCATGTCATGAGCGCGCGCAACGGTATTGATGCTGTCCAATTGGACAAACCCAAGACGCGTGATCAGCTCTGCCAGCGCATCCCCATTGGCCGCGCCGCTTGGCGGCTCCAACAAGGCATGGCGCTGCAAAAACAGCTTTCGCGCGGCGCGATTGTCCAGCCGCGCAACAGCCATCAGCGTCGCTTCAGCGTATCGCCATAGGTGATCGTCGGTGTGAGGGTGACATGTTTGGTCACCTCTTCCTCGGGATTGTCCAACTGCGCCGCGATGATTTCAGCCGCTTGGCGGCCAATTTCTGTCCGACACGCATCCATTGTGGCCAACTGCCTGGGCAAGCCAGCCAGCAATTCCACACCATTGAAGCCCGCCAGCCCGATCTGACCAGGGATATCAATATTCTGATCCATCAGATAGAGCATCCCACCTGCCCCAATCATATCGTTGGAATAATAGAGGAAATCCAACTCCGGCGAGCGTTTCAGCATGTCCTCGGTCATCTCGCGCCCCTTGGCCAGCGCAGAACCGCCGGAATAGAAAGCGCGATCCATGATCTCCACGCCCTCTTTGGCAAGCGCCTCGGTGAAGCCTTCAAAGCGTTTGCGGGCGCGGTGATCGAGCGGCATTTTAGTGCCCATGAAGCCAATATTGCGATATCCGGCTTTGAGAATGGCCTTGGCCATTTCCCGCCCGGCGCGCCGATGCGAAATGCCCACCATCGCATCGACAGGCTTGCCATCGGTGTCCATGATCTCAACCACCGGAATACCGGAGGCATTCAGCATGGCGCGCGCAGCTTCGGTATGTTCAAGGCCCGCAATAATCACACCAGACGGACGCCACGACAGCATCTCATAGAGAACTTTCTCTTCTTTCTCAGGCTGATAGTCCGTGACACCAACAACCGGCTGCAGATCGGTGTTCTCCAGGACCGAATTGATCCCTGTCAGCACCTCCGGAAACACCATATTGGACAGCGATGGGATGATCACAGCCACCAAGTTGACGCGGTTGGAAGCCAGCGCCCCTGCGATTTTGTTGGGGACATACCCCAAATCCTTCGCAGCGCTCAGCACCTTTTGGCGGGTTTTTTCCGACACATCGCCCCGGTTGCGCAAAACTCGGCTTACGGTCATTTCCGAAACGCCGGTGGCTTCTGATACATCACGCAGCGTGAGCGGGCGCTTGTTGTCGGTGGTCACGTCGATGGCCTCACATTGTTGTTGTATTGAGAGTAGCCCAGAGACCATATCCTGTACAATGGTGCGTACACGCCGCTGAATCCAATTCCTCAGGATTGTTTTGCCACAGGAGTTTTGTTATCGCGTAAACACTTGGCCCAGATGGGGCCCCGTGGCTCAACTGGATAGAGCAGCCCCCTCCTAAGGGGCAGGTTGCAGGTTCGAATCCTGCCGGGGTCGCCAAGGGTGTCGGCCGGGCAGCGACTGATCAGCACTAGTCTGGTTTCTTTACCAGAACCGCGCGCACTTGCAGGTCTCCCCCAAACCAAACGCCTAAAAGGTTTCGCTGTCTTTGACAGATTGCATGGAAACATGGGTCGATGTGCTGCTGACATGCGGTAATGTGGATATGGTGCGCCCCAAGACTTCACGAAATGTGCGCATGTTCGAGGTCCGTATCTTGATCAGATAGTCAAAAGCACCGGCAATCATGTGACATTGCTCAACCTCCGGCACCTTGCTGACGGCGACATTGAAGGCCGACAGCGCGGCTTCGGTCGTATCCGACAGTTTGACCTCAACAAACGCAACTTGCTCGAGGTTGAGTTTGACCGGATTCAAAACCGCCTCGAACCCTAGAATAAATCCCTCTGCCATCAAACGTTTCAGCCGGACCTGGCAGGGCGTCTTCGACAATCCGACGCGGGCAGACAGCTCCGTAATCGGCAGTCGACCTTCCCGGCTGAGAATCCGCATAATCTCCTGATCGAAACGGTCTAATCGACTATCTTTTGGTGGTTTCACTTACCTATTCCCTCCAAATCAATCAAATAAGAAGTCAGATCGCCCAATCCTCACAACTCTTAAGGCAACATGCCTACCTCACTTTTGGTAGACTATTTTCCAAACTGCAAGATGCAGACGTTATTGGAGGACGGCCATGACAGGTCTGGCAAACATTCGGGAAGACATTCACAGCAACCATCTGCGCGACGAAGCCGAGGTGCTGGACACATTGGTGACGCAGGCCGCGATCTCTGCGCCCGTTCGTGCGGCGGCACAAAACCGGGCGGTGTCGCTGATCAAATCCATCCGGACGGATGACAAACCTGGCCTGATGGAGGTGTTTTTGGCGGAATACGGGCTGTCCACCAGCGAAGGCGTCGCCCTGATGTGTCTGGCAGAAGCGCTCTTGCGGGTGCCGGATGCGGACACGATTGACGCGCTGATCGAGGACAAGATTGCGCCATCGGCTTGGGGTCAGCATTTGGGCAACTCCTCCTCCTCCTTGGTGAACGCATCGACATGGGCGCTGATGTTGACAGGCAAGGTCCTGCAGGACGGCAACGGCGTTGTCGCCACGCTGAAAGGCGCGGTAAAGCGACTGGGCGAACCTGTCATCCGCGTCGCCGTTGGCCGCGCGATGAAGGAAATGGGCGCACAATTCGTCCTTGGCCAAACCATCGAAGAAGCCGTCGAACGTGGGAAGAAAAAGGAAGCACAGGGCTACACCTACTCCTACGACATGCTGGGCGAAGCCGCGCTGACCGCCGAGGATGCAAAGAACTTCTTTGTCGCTTATCAGGATGCAATCTCTGCGCTGGCAAAAGAATGCCGTTCCAAGGATATCCGCGAAAACCCGGGTATCTCGATCAAACTGTCAGCGCTGCATCCACGATATGAGGTGGGTCAAGCCGACCGTGTCATGGCGGAACTGGTTCCTCTGACGCTGCAACTGGCGCAACAGGCCAAAAATGCAGGCATGGGGCTGAATATCGATGCCGAAGAAGCCGACCGGCTTGATCTGTCGCTGGACGTGATCGAAGCGGTTCTGCGCGATCCATCCCTGGCAGGCTGGGATGGGTTTGGCGTTGTTGTTCAGGCCTATGGAAAACGCGCTTCATTTGTTCTGGATTGGCTCAACGCGCTGGCCTGCGAATTGGATCGCAAGATCATGGTCCGCCTCGTCAAAGGCGCCTATTGGGACACCGAAATCAAACGGGCGCAGGTCGAAGGCCTGGAGGGCTTTCCCCTGTTCACCCGCAAGGCCGCCACAGACGTCTCATATATCTGCTGTGCGAAAAAATTGCTCGGGATGAGCGATCGCATCTATCCTCAATTCGCTACCCATAACGCACATACCGTGGCTGCAATTCTGGAAATGGCCGAGGACAAGCGCAGCTTTGAATTCCAGCGCCTGCACGGGATGGGTGACTCGCTGCATGATCTGGTGCTTGATGGCGAAGGCACGCGCTGCCGCATCTATGCGCCGGTTGGGGCGCATCGCGATCTGTTGGCCTACCTCGTCCGCCGTCTGCTGGAAAACGGGGCGAACTCTTCGTTTGTGAACCAGATCGTTGATGAAACGGTGGCCCCACAAACAATTGCGGCCGACCCCTTTGAAGTCATCGCAACCCAAGCCCGCAGTTCCGCTGTGGTGTTGCCTGCGGATCTTTATGGCAGCGAGCGTCCGAACTCGCGTGGTTGGGATCTCCACAACCTCACCGATCTGGCAGAGATCGAACAGGCCCGCACCCCTTTTCACGCCACGCCATGGCATGTTGGCCCGATGATCGCCGGTGACGTGATTGGGGATCGTGTGCTGGATGTGGTCAATCCGTCGGACCATTCCGATCAGCTCGGAACTGCCAAACAAGCCTCCGCAGCCGACATGGAAACCGCGCTGACTGCCGCGTCACCCTGGACCGACACGGCGGCCACCCGCGCTGAGGTACTGCGAAAAGCTGCGGATCTCTACGAAGACAACTTTGGTGAGATCTTCGCCGCCCTGACCCGCGAAGCCGGCAAAACACCAATGGACGCGATTGCAGAACTGCGGGAAGCCGTTGATTTCCTGCGCTACTACGCGGCACGCGGAACCGAGCTGACAAACCCCGCGCGCGGCATTGTTGCCTGTATCTCGCCTTGGAACTTCCCTCTGGCGATTTTCACGGGCCAGATCGCAGCCGCGCTTGCGGCAGGCAACGGGGTTATCGCGAAACCGGCACAACCGACCACCATCATCGCCTCCATCGGTGTCCGGCTCATGCATGAGGCCGGCGTCCCGCGAACAGCCTTGCAGCTGACTCCTGGCCGCGGCTCTGTCGTTGGCGCACAGGTGACATCGGATCCGCGGATAAACGGCGTGTGCTTCACCGGTTCGACCCTCACAGCGCAGACAATCAACCGCGCCATGAGCCAGGACATCAATCCAGGCGCGCCCTTGATCGCAGAAACAGGCGGTTTGAACGCAATGATCGTCGATTCAACCGCTCTTCCGGAGCAAGCGATCAAAGACATCGTCGCCTCCGCCTTCCAATCGGCGGGGCAGCGGTGCTCTGCCCTGCGTATTCTGTATGTTCAGGAAGATGTCGCAGATGTCCTATTGAACATGCTCTATGGCGCCATGAACGAGCTGGTCGTGGGCAACCCGTGGGACCTGCGCACGGATGTGGGACCCGTGATCGACAGCGGCGCGCAACAGGAAATCCTGGACTACATCGAAACCGCCCGCCGCGAAGGCCGTGTTCTCAAACAGCTGTCCGCGCCCGCAACGGGCACCTTTGTCCCGCCAACCGTGCTGAGCGTATCCGGCATTGCGGACATGGAAAAAGAGGTGTTTGGCCCGGTCATGCATGTGGCCACCTTCAAAGCCTCCGAGCTGGATCAGGTCGTTGATGAAATCAACGCGACAGGCTTTGGCCTGACCTTCGGGATGCACTCACGCATTGATGACCGGATTGAACAGGTCACCTCCCGGATCAACGTGGGCAACATGTACATCAACCGCAACCAGATCGGCGCGATTGTCGGCTCGCAGCCCTTTGGCGGTGAAGGACTGTCAGGCACCGGCCCCAAAGCGGGCGGCCCGTCCTACGTCCGGCGTTTCACGCAAGGGGCGTCCAGCCATATCGCCGCAGAAACAGGCGCGCCTGCTGCATTGGTCAGGATCCAGGCCGCAATCGACGAAACGGACACGCCGTCGCGGATTGCGCTCAACACTACGGTGCTGCCCGGGCCAACCGGCGAGTCCAATGTGCTGTCCTCCTATGGGCGCGGCAAATTCCTATGCCTGGGCCCGACACTCGCAGCGGCCCAACAGCAGGCCGCAATCGCGCAGGCCCATGGATGCACCGCTGTCATCGTCGCCCCCGGCGCACAAGGTCCCGGCACCGCAGACGGTGTGATAGAGGCGTCAGTGCTGACGTCGATCAGCGGCATTGACGGCGTGGTTCACTGGGGTGCCGAGGCTGACCTGCGCGCACTGCGCCAGGCGCTTGCCGAACGCGATGGCGCTCTTGTGCCGCTGATCACCGAAGAAGATTTTGGTGATCGCTGCCTGCTGGAGCGTCACATCTGCGTCGACACAACAGCCGCCGGCGGCAACGCCAGCCTCCTGGCGGAGGTGAGCTGACACAACCGATACCCACGGTTGATCCCAGGGACCCCCTCTGGGATCACCTCTCTGCGTCACAGGCCAGTAGTCACAGGCCAGTATATGGCGCCACAAAGCGGATAGAGACCAGTGCAATGGCCGGTGAGATCACGGCCATTGCATCTTCGTTTGCCACGATGGCAGTCATCCTCAGATTTGATAGTGAGATCCCAATTCAGCGCGAGCGCATAGGCCTGCGCTGTGAATTGCCGTGCGTGCATACAGGACGCAAAGCACTGTGTCAGAAAAGATAAATAAAGCTGGCGAGGATCACACGCAGCAGCACGTCATCAGCGATACGACATTAAAAGTGAGTGCTACTTGGTCACACACGATGAAGATGCAACACTGTCGTGTGCGGCGCATAAACCAGTTTTAGGAGGAAGTGGTGAGCCGTGCAGGATTCGAACCTGCGACCCACTGATTAAAAGTCAGTTGCTCTACCAACTGAGCTAACGGCCCACTTCTTCGCTGCGATCTATCTGCTTTTCCCAGAGGGTACAACCAGTTATTTCGCTTTTTCAGTACGCTGCGATGTCGTGTGCAGCGTCCCGATAGGCGGCGTATTTAGGGATATGTGCTGAGACGGTCAACCCCTTTTTTCCAACTTTCTTGCGGCACGGCTGGATTCATTCTTGGCGGCAGTTTATATGCCCGGGATGACGTCCAGAACCCAACATAATTTGCCATTTATGAAGATGCATGGCCTCGGCAATGATTTTGTCGTGGTGGATGCACGCCATCAGGATCACACCATCACGGCCGCCTTGGCACAGGGTATCGCGCATCGTCAGATGGGCATCGGCTTTGACCAGCTGGCCGTCATCGAAAACGGGTCCGAAGACGCGCATCTGACGTTTTACAACGCTGATGGATCGACCTCCGGCGCCTGCGGCAATGCCACCCGCTGCATTGCCCGCCATCTGATGCAGCAAAGCGGCAAAACGGACCTACGGCTGACCACAGATCGCGGCCTGCTGCTGGCCAAAGACGGCGGTGACGGGCTGACCTCTGTCAACATGGGTCACCCACAACTGGATTGGCAGGACATCCCCCTGGCCGAACCGATGGACACGTTGACCCTGCCCATCGAAGGCGCACCAACAGCCACCGGCATGGGCAATCCGCATTGCACCTTCTTTGTCGAAGACGCGGAACTGATCCCGCTGGAAGAGTTCGGCGCCCGCTATGAACATCACCCACTCTATCCGGAGCGCACCAATGTGCAGGTCGCCCATGTCGTTGGCCCCGATCATCTGCGCATGCGCGTATGGGAACGCGGTGTGGGCATCACGCTGGCCTCAGGCTCGTCCTCCTGTGCCACGGCCGTTTCCGCCGCGCGCCGGGGCCTCACCGGCCGCAAGGTGCAGATCGATCTGGACGGCGGAACGCTCTGGATTGACTGGCAGGATGATGGGGTCTGGATGACCGGTCCCACAATGCATGTGGCAGATGGCAGCTTTACCGCCGAATTTCTCGAAAGCCTGTCCTCGTGACCGATGCGCCGCGTTTCACCACGCTTGGGTGCCGGCTGAACGCCTATGAAACCGAAGCGATGAAAGAGCTGAGCCAACAGGCCGGGCTCAAGAATGCGGTTGTGGTCAACACCTGCGCAGTGACCGTGTCGCTAACAAGCGATATGTCCGGTGTAGGTAACATGCGATCTGTCCGGTTTTATCATGTCTCCGAAAGGAGGCGTTATGAAGCGGACAGAAGTGTTACAGGAAGTTCGACTTATGAAGTTCGAAGACGTGTATTCG
>NZ_JAJDWC010000044.1 GCF_022825805.1 Phaeobacter sp. | reverse complement strand
AACGCTTGTCACTTTCTAAAAATTGCCGCGACAGCGAAATTAAAGTCGTACTCACATTCCCTGTCCCCCCCCCCCCCCCGCGAAGTCCCTCAGCAAGATGCAGAGTCTGCCCACCCCTGAAAACCTGATATGCTCGTTCTGCAAAGTGGTGTGCTGATGCATGGTTACAGATGGCGAGGTGAAAGGTGACATTTTTTCAGAATGTGAGCTACGTGGATTTGGCAATCATCGTCGCAATGGTGGCTGCAACCCTGGTTAGCCTTGCGGTCCTGCGCAACGTGCTGAAGACAACAGGAAGGGATTTCAACGACGACCCGGCGCTGGCTGAGCAGTTTCGTCGAGATGCCCCATACTATCTTCGGCAGGACGTGATGACGCCGGACGAGGCGTAGTGATGTGGCTTGGTGGTTGTACAAATGGAGTTCGGCCGACCCGCTGAAATTCCACCGGCCAGCCCAACCTCAAACAGGCCTGGTATGCCTGGAGACAACGAATGCACAAGCTTTAGAAGATTGGCCAAATCGCTCTTTTCCGAGGGAAAAAATGTGGTTTGATTCAGGTGTGGCGGCAGAATCTTGCTCGCTGCGGGACTTGACTGGTGTCCGCGATACACAAGGGGTGAACCGCAGAACTATGCGCAGATTTGGCGCAAAGCTTTGGGCGGCAAATGCTGGATTTTCTCTTTCGAGTGAATAAGGGCCCGGCAGCGCTTCAGGCTGCCCTATAGGCTTGTGATCTCTCTTTTGTCGTCGCAAATGCGTTGATTGCTTCTCATGATGCCCTGCCAGTGATGGCGGGGCATTTTGGTTGGCAGCGTTCCCCGGCAGTTGGGCGTTTGTTTGGAATGCACCTGCCAATTCTTCGCCGCCAGCCGCTCAAATCCCCGGTGGCGTTGCTGGCGCTAACGGGGCAGGCAGGACCTGCGAGGGTGATCATGCAACCCGTGGCTGTGGCGATCTGACGTGCGATAGTCTGTGTCTATGTGGCTGCGTCTGGATCGTTCGTTGATCGCAGGATGCTCTCGGCCTTGTCCCCATAAGTCAGTTAAGCCGGGGTTGGTCACCTTGTAGAAGGCGGGGTGGCCACGAGAAATGGTTAACGCCGTCTTTGACCATGTTGCCCGAGTTAGCCACATGCTGTGGCGCTTTTGTACTACGCATCAGAATGTTGACGCCGAATCAGACGATCGTTAAGAATCTGTTAATAATTTCTCGGTGCCAAGAAAAACCAGTTAAACGGGGGAGCTCTGATGGGCAGCGCAAAGAGAACTAAGATCGCGGCTATCGCGCCCGCGAGCAAAGACGGTGCTGTCTCTGGGGGAGGTGGACAATCGGCTTCTGGTCAAACGCTTCGTATCGACGGTGTTATCCAATCCGCCACCACTGACACCGGCTCTACCGAAGCGGGTGCTGCATCAAAGATGAAAGTGACATCTTTGCACGGTGCCAAACCTTCCGCTGCGGCAGCGTCCGGTCCTGCGGAACAATCTGATCAGAAGGCATCAGGACAGGCCACTTTGGGTCAGGCCAATGTGGAACAGGCAAAAATAGGTATGGGCGGCATTGGCCATGCCAGCCCGACATCGCCTGCTTCCGTGTCCACCTCCGTGGCGGGGCGGTCTTCGATCATCAAACTTGGTGGGGCTGCGGCTGGTTTGGCGGCAATTGCCCTGGTGCTGATGGTGATGCAGTTTGGATCCGACCCTGTTTCAGAAGGTGCTGAGAGTGCGCCGCGCGTCGCGCAACTGCTGACGCCTCAAGCCCTCGCTGGGCTGGAGCCAACGGCCACGTCAGAACAACGGGCCGCTGCGGCAGAATTGCTGTCTGTGGCTGTTGAAACCGCGGCCCCCCTGAACGAACAAGACGCGCTGGTGGCCCAAATGACGGCCGGAACCCTCGCGGCTCTGCGCAGTGGTGGCGCCGATCAGACTGCTGCGGCGGCTCCCGCCACCCAAGCGGTCGCCCCAGAAACGGCGGCGCAGCCCCATACGGCGCTCTATGGCATGGTTTTGCGTGCCGTCGGACAAGGTCAGTCACCTGAATATATTGATCAATTGGTGAACGAAGCCTACCGGGCGCAATCCATCACCGTCCCAGCGGCGTTGATCGATGCCAATGGGCGGGTTGATACGACAACGATTCTCGCACTGTTCTTGGGGCAGTAAATCCGGCATCGAATTTGGCCACAAATCCAAGGGGCAAACTCACAAACCATGGATCCCCAGGGTGGGTGGCTTTCCCGCCTAGCAGAGCGCCGCACCAATAGCGCAAGCGCGCAACTCTTACCGCAAAGCCGAGAACGTGCATCCGCTCGCAGTGTCCAGAACGGCACCATGGGTAAGTAGGCCAAGCAACATCACCCGATCGTTTAACCACGCGCAGGCACAGACAGCCGCGCCACATATTTCAAAACCACACAAGAGGCAGGACCAGCGCTTTGACGAGAGCCTGCCCAACCAAATACCCGGAGGGGGGACAGATGAAAAAACACCTATTGGCGGCGCTCTTCAGCGTCAGCGGTCTCTTTGCGACATCCGCGGCCGCAGAGACATGCGGCGGGGTCTACACCGTGAAATCAGGCGATAGCCTTTCGCTGATTGCAGACCGGCTCTACAAAGATGTGGGAAAGTGGAGCGCGATCCACAGCCGCAACATCGATAAGATTGGCCCACGCCCCGATGCCATTCGGGTCGGAATGGAGCTGTCGATGGCTTGTCTGAATGGTCTGCCAACCGGCCTGCCTGGCGGCAAAACCATCGCTGAGGCGCAGCCCATCACCGCCGCCCCCATTCAGGTGCAGCCGGGAACGGCCGCAGTGCGCAGCAAAATCAACCTCCTTACAGGGGATGACTATGCCCCGTTCACATCCAAATCGGCCCACAACGGCGGCCTGATCACCGAAGTTGTGACCGCAGCAATGACAGATGCCGATCCGGAGCAAGGCTTTGCCGTTCATTGGGTGAATGACTGGGCCTCCCACTTTGATCCGCTGCTCTCCAATGCGCTGCTGGATCTGGGTTTCCCCTGGTTCCGTCCGGATTGCGACAGCATGCCTGACAGCTATCGCTGCCAGAACTTCTATTTCTCGGACCCGATGTTTGAAACGCTGATGCTGCTCTTCGTCGACAAATCGCGCAGCTTTGCGTTTGAAAGCGACAGCGACATCGAGGGCAAAACGCTCTGCCGTCCCTCCGGTTATCTGACCTTTGACCTGGATGGGTACGGTCGCCGCTGGCTGGAAGAGAAGAAGATCACCCTGAAGCAGCCGCACAAAGTGTCAGAGTGCTTTGAAATGGTGGCCAACGGTGAGGCAGACGCGGTGGCGATCAATGAATTCACCGGTCGCAGCGTGATGAAAGACAACGGTCTGCTGGACCAGTTCGAGGTCCTGCCGCAGCCGCTGTCTGTGCTGGGTATCCATGTTGTCGTGCACAAATCCCACCCAGAGGCGCAAACCATGCTGCAGTTGATCAATGGTGGCCTGCGCAACATTCGTGAGAACGGGACCTATCAGGGCATCATCGAAGATCACATGGCCAGAATCTGGGCCGGCTTTTGAGGGAGGGCGGCATGTTCAACAGATTTCTGACGCTGATCTCTGCTTCGGGGCTGGCGGGTTTGCTCAGCGCAGGCGCGGCCCAGGCCATTTGTGGTGTCGACTATCGCGTGCAGCCCGGCGATACGCTGTTCTCTATCGCCGAGGCACATTACAATGATCGAAGCCGCTGGACCCTGATCTACTACAGCAATCAGCATGTGCTGGAAGGGCCCAGCGTGATCCCCGGCAAAACTCTGCAAATCCCCTGCGCTCAAGAGACTTCCGCGCCGGATCCGACCCCTTTGCGCAAAGATGACGCAGAGATGAAGCTGCTGACCGGCAGTGGCTTTGCGCCGTTCACAGATAAGTCGCTCCCAGGGCAGGGGATGGTGACCGAGCTGGTCAACGCGGCGATGGAGCTGACCCCCTCTCCGGTGTCTTACTCCATTACATGGGAGGCCGATTGGTCAAAACACTTGTTCCCCATGTTGGACGAAAAGCAGTTTGATATGGGGTTCCCCTGGTTGAAACCAGATTGTGCCACCACGCCTGATGATGAGCGTTGTGTCAATTTCCACTTTTCCGAACCGCTCATCACCATTCCTATTATGGTGTTCGTGCGGGCCGATGCGCCTTTTGACTTCAACACAGATGCTGATCTGATCGGCAAGACATTGTGCCGCCCGGAAGGCTATTACAGTCACGACCTGGATCGCGAAGGGCGCCGTTGGCTCACAGAAGAGAAGGTGACCCTGGCACGTGCCGCCAATCCGGCCGCTTGTTTCCGTCGTCTGATGGCGGGTGAGGTGGATGCGGTATCGCTCAATCTCTTCCTTGGGGCGGATACGCTGCTGGCCGAGGGGCTGCGTGATAGGGTGATCCCTTTGGAACGTCCCGTGTCTGAGGAGGGTCTTCACGTGGTGATTTCCAAACGCCATTGGCGGGGAACGTCCCATCTTTATCGGATCAACGCGGGTCTGAAAGCCTTGAAGAAGGATGGGCGCTTCCAGGAGATTGTGTCTCGTCACCTCGAGCTGTTCTGGGCGCAACTCCAATAGGCTGTGCTCATATCGCCTGAGGTGTTCGTTCTGCACCCCGCTTTCTTGTGATCTTTCATCGTTATTGACCGCGGCTTTTATGGCCGCGGTTTTTTTGATTTTTGAGTGACTCGTTTTGTTTGGTTGTGGGTAATGTGTTGTTGGTTGTGGATAAGGTTGTTTTGTTTGGCTGTTTTGGTTTGTTTGGTGTGTGTTTGGCGAG
>NZ_JAJDWC010000061.1 GCF_022825805.1 Phaeobacter sp. | reverse complement strand
CGAATACACGTCTTCGAACTTCATAAGTCGAACTTCCTGTAACACTTCTGTCCGCTTCATAACGCCTCCTTTCGGAGACATGATAAAACCGGACAGATCGCATGTTACCTACACCGGACATATCGCTTGTTAGCGACATCTCCCCAACCTTTCCCTTGCCCCCACACCCTGTCTCCTCTATAGGAACCCATCGCTTGCACCCAATCCGTCTCGGATCGGGGTCGAGTGATTCTTTTTTGCCGTGTTTTGGCACGGTTGACATAACCCACCAGGGAACAAGGTGACCCACACGGGGCCTTCTGGTGCTTAGGACAAGGAACAAAGGCGATGAACGCCAATGATCTTCGCGAGAAGACCGTGGATGAACTCCGCGATATGCTCGCATCCCTGAAAAAAGAGAGCTTCAACCTGCGCTTTCAGCAGGCGACCGGTCAGCTGGAAAACACGTCGGGCATCAAAGCGGCACGCCGCAATGCAGCCCGTGTGAAGACCATTCTGAACGAAAAAGCTGCAGCAGCAGCCGAATAAGGAGCGACACAATGCCCAAACGTATCCTGCAAGGCGTTGTGACCAGCGACGCAAACGCCCAGACCGTAACTGTCTCGGTTGAACGCCGCTTCACGCACCCGGTTCTGAAGAAAACCATCCGTAAGTCCAAGAAATACCGGGCTCACGATGAAAAGAACGCTTTCAAGGTCGGCGACTCCGTACGCATCATCGAATGCGCGCCGAAATCGAAAACGAAACGCTGGGAAGTTCTGGAAGCCTAAGAGCCTCGTTTGAGGCTCCTGGCGACTAGGCTTTTTAGCAAAGTCGAAACCCTGGGGGATCACAGCATCGCATCGCTGCCCCATAGGTCGGGAGAAACCACATGATCCAGATGCAAACAAACCTGGATGTTGCTGACAACTCCGGCGCGCGCCGAGTTCAGTGCATCAAGGTTCTGGGTGGTTCCAAGCGTAAATACGCATCCGTAGGCGACATCATTGTTGTCTCGGTCAAGGAAGCCATCCCGCGCGGCCGCGTGAAAAAAGGGGACGTCCGCAAGGCCGTCGTCGTGCGCACCGCCAAAGAGGTCCGTCGTGAAGACGGCACCGCAATCCGGTTTGACCGCAACGCAGCTGTCATCCTGAACAACAACAACGAGCCGGTTGGTACCCGTATCTTTGGCCCGGTTGTTCGTGAACTGCGTGCGAAAAACTTCATGAAGATCATCTCGCTTGCTCCGGAGGTGCTGTAATCATGGCTGCTAAACTCCGCAAAGGCGACAAGGTCGTCGTGCTGGCCGGCAAAGACAAGGGCAAAGAAGGCACCATTGCCTCCGTTGACCCCAAAGCTGGCAAAGCTGTCGTTGATGGTGTGAACATGGCAATCCGCCACACCCGTCAAACCCAGACCAGCCAAGGTGGCCGCCTGCCAAAGGCTCTGCCGATCCAGCTGTCGAACCTGGCTCTGCTGGACGCAAACGGCAAAGCAACACGCGTTGGCTTCCGCATGGAAGGCGACAAGAAAGTGCGCTACGCCAAAACCACGGGGGACGTGATCGATGCTTGATAACGCAACCTACACCCCGCGTCTGAAAGCTCTCTACAAGGAAACCGCTCGCGGCGCCCTGAAAGAAGAGTTCGGCTACAAGAACGACATGATGATCCCCAAGCTGGACAAAATCGTTCTGAACATCGGCTGTGGCCGTGCTGCCGTCAAAGACAGCAAGAAAGCCAAGTCCGCTCAGGCTGATCTGACCGCAATCGCGGGCCAGAAAGCTCTGACCACCGTGGCCAAGAATTCCATCGCTGGTTTCCGCGTTCGCGAAGGCATGCCGATGGGTGCCAAGGTGACCCTGCGTGGCGACCGGATGTACGAATTCCTCGACCGTCTGATCACCATTGCAATGCCTCGGATCCGCGACTTCCGCGGCGTTTCCGGCACTTCTTTTGATGGCCGTGGCAACTATGCCATGGGTCTGAAAGAGCACATGGTGTTCCCGGAAATCGACTTCGACAAGATCGATGAATCCTGGGGTATGGACATTGTGATTGGCACCACCGCGAAAACTGACGCGGAAGCAAAGGCGCTGTTGAAGCAATTCAACATGCCCTTCAACAGCTAATCGCGGGAAGGAAGAGACATGGCTAAGAAAAGCATGATCGAACGCGAGAAGAAGCGCGAGCGCCTGGTGGCAAAATATGCCGCAAAGCGTGCCGAGCTGAAAGAAATCGCAAACGACGAATCTCGTCCGATGGAAGAGCGTTTCAAAGCGCGCCTCCAGCTGGCGAAACTGCCGCGCAACTCCTCGGCAACCCGTCTGCACAACCGCTGTCAGCTGACCGGCCGTCCTCACGCTTACTACCGTAAGCTGAAGATCAGCCGTATCGCGCTGCGGGAACTGGGCTCCAATGGCCAGATCCCCGGTATGGTGAAATCGAGCTGGTAAGGGAGAGACAGATATGAACGATCCTATCGGCGATATGCTCACCCGTATCCGTAACTCTCAGATGCGCGGCAAATCCACCGTCTCCACACCAGCGTCCAAGCTGCGTGCGTGGGTTCTGGATGTGCTGGCGGACGAAGGTTACATCCGCGGTTATGAGAACGTGACTGGTTCCAATGGCCACCCCGCCATCGAAATCAGCCTCAAGTACTTCGACGGCGAACCTGTTATTCGTGAGCTGAAGCGGGTGTCCAAGCCCGGTCGCCGCGTTTACATGGGCGTCAATGACATTCCACAAGTCCGTCAGGGCCTGGGTGTGTCGATTGTCTCCACCCCCAAGGGTGTGATGTCGGATGCAAAAGCACGCGCAGCCAACGTCGGCGGCGAAGTGCTCTGCACCGTCTTCTAAGGAGGTCTTTCGATGTCCCGTATTGGTAAAAAAGCGGTCGAGCTGCCGAGCGGTGTAACCGCCAGCGTCTCCGGCCAGAGCATCGAAGTGAAAGGTCCGAAAGGCACCCGCAGCTTCACCGCAACCGATGACGTCACCATCACTGTGGAAGAGAACCTGGTCAAAGTGGACCCGCGCGGGAAATCCAAGCGTGCCCGCCAGCAGTGGGGCATGTCCCGCACCATGGTTCAGAACCTCGTCACCGGCGTGACCCAGGGCTTCAAAAAAGAGCTGGAGATCCAAGGTGTGGGTTACCGGGCTCAGATGCAGGGCAACACCCTGAAGCTGAACCTGGGCTACAGCCATGACGTTGACGTCGTTGCTCCGGAGGGTGTCACCATCACTGCGCCGAAGCAGACTGAAATCGTTGTGGAAGGCAATGACCAACAACTCGTCGGCGAAGTTGCGGCCAAAATCCGCGATTGGCGTCGTCCCGAGCCCTACAAAGGCAAAGGGATCCGCTACAAAGGCGAGTTCATCTTCCGCAAGGAAGGCAAGAAGAAGTAAGGACCAGCAAAATGGCAAACAGCAAACGTACCCTGTTTCTGAAGCGCCGGCTGCGCGTCCGGAACAAGCTTCGCAAGGTCAACGCAGGCCGTCCGCGCCTGTCCGTGCACCGTTCGAACAAGAACATCTCTGTTCAGCTGATCGACGATGTCCGTGGCGTGACCGTCGCCGCCGCCTCCACCCTGGAAAAAGACCTGGGTTTTGTCGGCAAGAACAACATCGAAGCAGCCACCAAAGTGGGCGCGGTTATTGCCGAGCGCGCTAAGGCGGCAGGCGTCACCGAAGCATACTTCGATCGTGGCGGCTTCCTGTTCCACGGCAAAGTGAAGGCTCTGGCCGACGCTGCGCGTGAAGGCGGTCTGAAGATCTAAGGATCTGTGGGCTCACGGTTTTGTGGGCCCGCAACAGACACTGTGGGCGGCTGATTGGCCGCCCCGATGATCCGGGAGCCCGCCTGTGGTGCGCTCACCAGGATTGAGTTCAAGAGACGCTCGTCGTCAGAAATAAAGGAATGCCTCATGGCAGAACGTGAAAACCGCCGCGGCCGTGGCCGTCGCGAAGAGGAAACACCGGAATTCGCAGATCGTCTGGTCGCGATCAACCGCGTCTCCAAAACCGTTAAAGGTGGTAAGCGCTTCGGCTTCGCCGCTCTGGTGGTTGTAGGCGATCAGAAAGGCCGCGTCGGCTTCGGTAAAGGTAAAGCGAAAGAGGTCCCCGAGGCCATCCGCAAAGCCACCGAGCAAGCCAAGCGTCAGATGATCCGCGTGCAGCTGAAAGAAGGCCGCACCCTGCACCACGACATGCACGGCCGTCACGGCGCAGGCAAAGTCGTCATGCGCACCGCACCTGAAGGTACCGGTATCATCGCAGGTGGTCCGATGCGTGCTGTCTTCGAAATGCTCGGCGTCAAAGACGTTGTTTCGAAGTCCATCGGCTCGCAGAACCCCTACAACATGATCCGCGCCACCATCGACGGTCTGAAAAAAGAGCAGTCACCTCGGTCGGTTGCTCAGCGTCGTGGCAAAAAGGTTGCCGATATCCTGCCCAAGCGGGATGAAGCCCCTGCTGCTGCTGAAGCAGAAGCGTAAGGAGACGGACACATGGCAAAAACCATCGTCGTGAAGCAGATCGGTTCCCCGATCCGCCGCCCCGCAGACCAGCGCGCAACCCTGGTTGGCCTGGGCCTGAACAAGATGCACAAGACTCGTGAGCTGGAAGATACCCCTTCCGTTCGCGGCATGGTCAACAAGATCCCGCATCTGGTGGAGATCATCGAAGAGCGCGACTAAGCCTCTTTGATCTTGAAAGTAGTAAACGCTCTGTGGGAAACTGCAGGGCGTTTTTTCTATTTAAGGTGGCATTATGAAACGTTCAGTTTGTTACTCGATATTGGCTGTAGTAATAGCAAACGTCGCTGTGGCTTCGGATCTCAGCTCTTGCGCGGTGATCGAGGAGGACAGCGAACGGCTTAAGTGTTTCGACAATTTGGTTGCTGATCTTGCTCAGCCACAGCCTAAAGCTCCTGATGACGATGAAAATACCGTGGTAGAAGAAAAGGGTAGCTGGATATTCACCGCATCCACGGACGATTTTTCGGGTAAAGACACTTCCATGGTTTCTTGGCACAGCGACAGAAGTGTGGCTCAATCAAGAGATGCCCCCTCGGCAATCATCGTGCGATGTGACGGAAGAGGGGGCACCGAAATCCTCGTTGTGTCCAATGGATACATTGGCGCCCGCCGAAACAGCATTCCAGTTCGATATAAGTTTGGCGAAAACGAGCCGGTTAAGGAAGGATGGCATGAATCAACAAGTGGCACAGCCGCTTTCCTACCGAATGGCTACAAGGATTTCCGAGATGGCCTTTTGTCAGGAGATGATCTGATTTTTGAGATTACCGATTTCCGTGGTTCTAAGTATTCAGCCAAGTTTGAGGATGCTGCTCCACTCGGTGAGAAGTTCGAGTTTGTTTGGGACGGTTGCCAGTAGCCGACTGATCCCTTTTTGCCCCGGTTCGCCGGGGCGTTTTTCTTTTGCCCGTTTGCTGTGCGCGCGGACCCCAAATCTGCCAAAACGGCAGCATCAACTTAATTTTGAATGATTTTTCCCATGCACAGGCTGCATAGCGGTCAGTCCAACCTGTCAGTTGTTGGCGCTAACAAGAGCGCCTATCTGTTCCTTGTCACTGAAACAGACATTGATCAACAACAGCCGGAAATACGTCCGGTCAGGAAAGGACTTCAATCATGGCACATGTCATCAACACACCCCTCGCGACCTCCTCTCTGTTTGCCCGCATCCGCAGTGGTCTGCAGGCCATTCAGGACCGTCGCGCGCTGAGCCGCGAATACAACCGCACTCTGGCCGAACTGAACGCACTGAGCGATCGGGATCTGGCCGATATCGGGATCGGCCGCAGCGATATCGAAACACTCGCCCGCGAGCATGTTTACGGCGCCTAAATACATTTCTGCCAGACAGTGAGAGCCGGGTCTTCCTCCTCCCTTCGATCCGGCAATCATACGAGAACGCCTCTGCCGCTCCTCCCTGGCAGGGGCGTTTTCTTTTGCAACACAGCTGCAACACAGGGCTGGCCGCCATCGCAGATGGCAGGTCTAAACCAGAACACCGCGCAGGGGTGTTGCCTGTTGCAGCCCACCGTACGCCCCGTGCACGATGCTTTCAGAGAGATATGCCATTCTACAGGGGATCGCGATCTTCGCCGGGTCTGGCACCCCGGCACCTGGAACCGGACCCTCAGTCAACCGCTGAGGGCCATGATTGATATATCTTCATGCGGGACTGACACCCCGATCCAACTCCAACCCCCGGCGGCGCCGCCACCCATTAACAAACGGCCCCAGACGGAACGAAGCGCAGAACAGACAGACACCCACAGCAACCGGCAGGGCAGGGGCCTTGGCGGGTGGTTTGGTACGATCGCTTAGTTGTGATCGCTTGGTTGTAATCGTTCAGGACGCGCGCCTGCTGTCTGCGGTCGCCAGGGCTCGGCGCGAGAGACGCCGATACCAAGAATCGCACCACAGTGCTCATTTCGAACGGTGGCAGGAAATGTCGCGAAACGGCACACACCGAGGCTCTCCCCCTGACGTATAACCTGCCCACTTGATCCGATGCCCCATCCCGTCTATACGCGCCCGGTGGCAGTGTACCTGCCATTGGAATCATTTTGTGGTTCTGAGACCAAAACCAAGAAGAGCCGTGTTTGGCCCGCTTACGCTTCAGGGGTCAGTTCCGGCAAAGGAGAAGCGATATGAAACTTCATGAACTGCGCGACAATCCAGGCGCCGCACCGAAACGCACCCGCGTTGGTCGTGGTCCGGGCTCCGGCAAAGGCAAAATGGGTGGCCGCGGTATCAAAGGTCAGAAATCCCGGTCCGGTGTAGCCATCAATGGTTACGAAGGCGGCCAGATGCCCCTCTACCAGCGTCTGCCAAAGCGTGGCTTCAACAAGCCAAACCGCAAAGCATACGCAGTTGTGAACCTGGGCCTGATCCAGAAATTCATCGACGCGGGCAAGCTGGACGCGGCCTCCATCACCGAAGATAGCCTGGTGGCATCCGGTGTTGTTCGTCGCAAACTGGACGGCATCCGCGTGCTGGCAAAGGGTGAAATCACCGCCAAAGCAACCATCTCCGTCACCGGCGCGTCCAAATCCGCCGTCGACGCAGTTGCCAAAGCGGGTGGCTCTCTGACCGTGGCAAACACTGCCGCAGCTGAGTAACAGCTTGTGAGCGGCGCCGATGCCGCTTACATAGAATTCAGTTTTCCATTGACGCCGCCCGAGCCGGAAAACGGCCCTGGGCGGCGTTTTCGCAAGAAGAGACCTTTTTTATGGTATCAGCAGCAGAACAAATGGCGGCGAACACCAGTTGGGCCGCTCTTGGCAAGGCCACAGATCTGCGCAACCGCATCCTGTTCACACTTGGGCTTTTGATCGTTTATCGTCTTGGGACGTATATTCCGGTGCCTGGGATCGACGCGGACGCACTGCGCCAGTTCATGGATCAGGCCGGGCAGGGTATTGGCGGCATGGTGTCGATGTTCACCGGTGGTGCGCTTGGCCGCATGGGCATCTTTGCCCTCGGAATTATGCCCTATATCTCCGCCTCGATTATTGTTCAGTTGCTGACCTCTATGGTTCCATCGCTGGAACAGCTGAAGAAAGAGGGCGAACAGGGCCGCAAGAAGATCAACCAGTATACCCGCTACGGCACGGTTCTGCTGGCGACAGCGCAGTCCTACGGTCTCGCGGTCTCGCTCGAATCGGGCGATCTGGCGACAGATCCGGGCATGTTCTTCCGCCTGGCCTGCATGATCACCCTGGTGGGCGGCACCATGTTCCTGATGTGGCTGGGCGAGCAGATCACCCAGCGCGGCATCGGCAACGGTATCTCCCTGATCATCTTTGTCGGCATCATCGCCGAGGTTCCTGCGGCGATTGCTCAGTTCTTCGCCTCCGGTCGCTCCGGCGCGATCAGCCCTGCCGTGATCATCGCTGTGATCCTGCTGATGGTCGGCCTGATCATGTTCGTGGTGTTCATGGAACGCGCGCTGCGCAAGATCCACATCCAATACCCGCGCCGTCAGGTCGGTATGAAGGTCTATGACGGCGGCTCCAGCCACCTGCCGGTGAAGGTAAACCCAGCAGGCGTGATCCCCGCGATCTTTGCCTCCTCGCTTCTGCTGCTGCCGGTGACGATCTCGACATTCTCGCAGGATGCCACCAACGGCCCGATCATGTCCTGGCTGCTGGCCAACTTTGGCCCCGGACAGCCGCTGTATCTGCTGTTCTTCGTGGTCATGATCGTGTTCTTTGCTTATTTCTACACGTTCAACGTCTCCTTCAAACCAGAGGACGTGGCCAACAACCTCAAGAACCAGAACGGCTTTGTGCCGGGCATCCGCCCAGGTCAGAAAACCGCTGAATATCTGGAATATGTGGTCAACCGCGTGCTGGTGCTCGGCTCTGCCTATCTTGCAGCCGTCTGTCTGCTGCCAGAGGTTCTGCGTGGTCAGCTGGCCATCCCGGTCTATTTCGGCGGCACCTCGGTTTTGATTGTTGTGTCGGTTGTGATGGATACCATCCAGCAGGCGCAGAGCCATCTTCTCGCGCATCAGTACGAAGGCTTGATCGAAAAGAGCCAGCTGCGCGGTCGCAACAAAAAACGCACCAAACGGGGGCCTGCACGTCGATGACAAATATTATTCTCTTGGGCCCACCGGGCGCTGGCAAAGGCACGCAGGCGGCGCATCTCGTCGGCTCCCGCAACATGACCCAACTGTCCACCGGTGACATGCTGCGCGAAGCGCAGACCTCCGGCACCGAAATGGGCAAGAAGGTCGCCGCGATCATGGCAGAGGGCAAGCTGGTCACCGACCAGATCGTCATCGGCCTGATCCGCGAAAAACTGCAGGAAGGCTCCGAAGGCGGGTTCATCTTTGATGGCTTCCCACGCACGCTGCCGCAGGCTGACGCGCTGGAAAAACTGCTCACCGAAATGGACCTCAAGCTCGACAGCGTCGTTGAGATGCAGGTCGACGATGAGGTTCTGGTCGAGCGTGTGGTGAACCGCGCCGCCGAAGCCCGCGCCGCAGGCAAAGAGCCACGGGCAGATGACACCGCAGACGCCATGCGCACACGCCTGATGGAATATTACAAAAAGACCTCGCCGCTGATTGGCTACTACTACGCCAAGGGCAACCTGCAGCGGCTTGATGGTATGGCCTCCATCGATGAGGTGCGCAAATCTATCGATTGGATCATGGGCTGATCCACGGTCCATTCGATCAACAGTGCTACAGCGGCTCCGCCTTTTCTGGGTGGGGCCGTTTGCGTTTCCCGGTTGGGGTTCGGCGTGATTTGCCAGAGTGGCGGCTGATGTTTGGCGGACGGGCCACTTGGTGCAGCGCACGTTCACGGATCGCGAAAGTTGCGATAAAAATGCACAGCTTCAGGCGCATGGCCCCGAGTGCGCCAGGAAACTTGCGGTCCGGGCAGACCCACGGGTTGACCAAAGCGTGATTTCCACATAGGGAACCGCATCCCCAATGGGAATCGACTGGCTGCGTGCGCCTATTGCGCAGCTGAATTACCTCAAAATACTGGGTCCTCTGGCGCCACTGCCATGATCAAGTGTTGTGAAAAAAGGTTCCGGCACTACGGAACCGCAACAAAAAGGAAAGTGACACGTGGCACGTATTGCCGGCGTTAACATCCCGACTGCAAAGCGGGTCCCCATCGCCCTCACATATATCACCGGTATCGGCTCCACTTCCGCCGAAGCCATCTGCGAAGCTGTCAACATCGATCGCACCCGTCGTGTGAACGAGCTGTCGGATGCCGAAGTTCTGGCCATCCGTGAGCACATCGATGCGAACTACACCGTAGAAGGTGACCTGCGTCGCGAAGTGACCATGAACATCAAACGTCTGATGGATCTGGGCTGCTACCGCGGTCTGCGTCACCGTCGTAACCTGCCCGTTCGCGGTCAGCGTACCCACACCAACGCTCGTACCCGCAAAGGCCCCGCAAAGGCCATCGCTGGTAAGAAGAAATAAGGGAGGGTCTGACCAATGGCACGCGATAAGACTCGCATTAAGCGCAAAGAGCGCAAGAACATCGCCTCCGGCGTTGCACATGTGAACTCCTCGTTCAACAACACCAAGATCCTGATCTCGGACGTGCAAGGCAACGCGATCTCCTGGTCCTCCGCAGGCACCATGGGCTTCAAGGGTTCCCGTAAATCGACCCCTTACGCGGCTCAGATGGCTGCTGAAGATGCTGGCAAAAAAGCCCAGGATCACGGCGTGAAAACTCTGGAAGTCGAAGTTCAGGGCCCAGGCTCTGGCCGTGAATCCGCGCTGCGCGCGCTGGCGGCTATCGGCTTCAACATCACATCCATCCGTGATGTCACCCCGATTGCACACAACGGCTGCCGCCCACCAAAGCGCCGCCGCGTCTAAGCGACACAACACCTGCTGGGGCTTTGCGTTTCGTGCAAGGCCCCAGTTCGTCATTTGAAACCTCGGGCGTCTGCACCTTTGGACATGGGGCGCGGACAGGAATGGAGGGACCGCATGATCCACAAGAACTGGGCAGAATTGATTAAGCCGACCCAGCTTGATGTTAAGCCGGGCAATGATCCCGCACGTCAGGCCACTGTTGTGGCAGAACCGCTGGAACGCGGCTTCGGTCTGACCCTCGGCAACGCGCTGCGTCGCGTTCTGATGAGCTCGCTGCAAGGCGCGGCCATCACCTCCGTGCAGATCGACAACGTTCTGCATGAGTTCTCCAGCGTTGCGGGCGTTCGCGAAGATGTCACCGACATCATCCTGAACCTCAAGGGCGTGTCCCTGCGCATGGAAGTCGAAGGCCCAAAGCGTCTGTCCATCAATGCCAAAGGTCCGGCAGTTGTTACCGCAGGTGACATCTCCGAATCCGCAGGCATCGAGGTGCTGAACCGTGAGCACGTGATCTGCCACCTGGATGATGGCGCGGATCTGTTCATGGAGCTGACCGTCAACACCGGCAAAGGCTATGTCTCTGCTGACAAGAACAAGCCCGAAGATGCGCCTATCGGTCTGATCCCGATCGACGCGATCTATTCGCCGGTCAAAAAGGTCTCCTACGACGTTCAGCCGACCCGCGAAGGTCAGGTTCTGGACTATGACAAGCTGACCATGAAGGTCGAAACCGATGGTTCGATCACGCCGGAAGATGCCGTGGCCTTTGCTGCGCGTATCCTGCAGGATCAGCTGTCGATCTTCGTCAACTTCGACGAGCCAGAATCCGCAGGCCGCCAGGACGACGACGATGGTCTCGAGTTCAACCCGCTTCTGCTGAAGAAAGTGGACGAACTGGAACTGTCCGTGCGCTCCGCAAACTGCCTGAAGAACGACAACATTGTCTACATCGGCGATCTGATCCAGAAAACCGAAGCAGAAATGCTGCGCACGCCGAACTTCGGCCGCAAGTCCTTGAACGAGATCAAGGAAGTGCTGTCGGGCATGGGTCTGCACCTCGGTATGGACGTCGAGGACTGGCCGCCGGACAACATCGAAGATCTGGCGAAGAAGTTCGAAGACAGCTTCTAAGAGATTGGGCGGCTCACGGGCCGCCCGAAATGCCCGGACCTACCGGGGAATACATGGGCATCCGCCCCAAGGTGAGTGGCTGACAAGTTATCAGCTGCCTGACAAAGCAAAACCTAAGATCAAGGAATGAAACAATGCGTCACGCACGTGGTTATCGCCGCCTGAACCGTACTCATGAGCACCGCAAGGCCCTGTTCTCCAACATGGCTGGCTCGCTGATCGAGCACGAGCAGATCAAAACAACCCTTCCCAAAGCAAAAGAACTGCGCCCGATCATCGAAAAGATGATCACCCTGGCCAAGCGCGGCGACCTGCACGCCCGTCGTCAGGCTGCGTCCAAGCTGAAGGAAGACAAGGACGTTGCAAAACTGTTCGAGGTTCTGGGCCCGCGCTACAAGGACCGTCAGGGCGGTTATGTCCGCATCCTGAAAGCCGGTTTCCGTTATGGCGACATGGCACCAATGGCGATCATCGAATTCGTGGATCGCGACGTTTCCGCCAAAGGCGCTGCTGACAAAGCACGTCTGGCTGAAATCGAAGCGGCTGACGAAGCCTAAAGATCTCGGTCTTCGGACCTGATCTCAACCCCCGCTCTGGCAACAGGGCGGGGGTTTTTGTTTGCTGTATCAGGGCGTAAATCCAACCTTGTAAAACAGGTGGGACGTCAGCATATGCTGAACACGACAAAAACGGAGCCGTCATGTTTCGCGCTTTTCTGACCGCAGCGGGCCTGCTTTTGGCCCTTCATTCCGGCCTGCCACAGGCCATGGCCCAAACGCGGGTGCCGCAAAATCAGGCAGAGATTTCCCTTGGCTTTGCACCGCTGGTGAAAGAAGCGGCCCCCGCCGTGGTGAACATCTACGCCAAGATCGTGCAGCAGCAACAGCAGCGGCGCACGCCATTTATGGATGACCCCTTTTTCGAGGACTTCTTTCGCGGTCTGTCCCGGCCACAGCCGCGGGTGCAGAACTCATTGGGATCTGGTGTTATTCTGTCCAAGTCCGGGCTGGTGGTGTCGAACTACCATGTGGTCGGCATGGCCACCGATATCCGCGTGGTGACAACGGACCGGCGGGAATACGCCGCGAAGGTCGTGCTGGCGGATCAGGCCAGCGACCTGGCGCTGCTGCAGCTGGAGGATGCGGCAGATCTGCCCTATCTGGAGCTGCGCGACAGCGATCAGGTCGAAGTGGGCGAATTGGCGCTGGCCATCGGCAACCCCTTTGGCGTGGGCCAGACGGTGAGCAGCGGCATCATTTCCGGCCTGGCGCGCAGCGGGTCAGGCACCGGGGGTGGGCTTGGTTACTTCATCCAGACCGATGCGCCGATCAACCCAGGCAATTCCGGTGGCGCGCTGATCGATGTGAATGGCGACCTGATTGGCATCAACACTCGGATCGTGACCCGCTCTGGTGGCTCCAACGGCATCGGTTTTGCCATCCCCGCCAATCTGGTGCGTGCCTTCATGCGTCAGGTGGAGCAGGGGGATTTGGTGAGCCAGACAGATCAGACGGACAACACAGCCCAGATGGTCCCAGTGCGGGCGTTTCAGCGCCCATGGGCGGGCATGATGGGCCAGCCTGTTGATGCGGATCTGGCGGCCTCGCTGGATATGGACCTGCCCGAAGGCATGGTGATTTCGGACCTGCACCCGGCAAGTCCCTTTGCAGAAGCAGGGTTCCGAGTGGGCGATGTGGTGTTGGATGTGGCGGGTCAGCAGGTGAATTCGCCGTCTGAAATGGTGTTTCGCATGTCTGTGGTCGGCATGGGGGAAACCGCCACGGTGACCCGCCTGCGCGGTGGGACACGCACAGCGCTGAAGGTGGCGATGATCGCTGCACCGAATGATCCACCGGCAGAACCATTCACCATGGATGAGCGCAGCCGCCTCCCCGGGCTCAGCCTGGCGCGGATCAACCCGCAAATTGTGCTGGGTCTGCAATTGCCGATGACGGCAACGGGGGTGGTGATCACCGATGCGGGCCCATATGGCGCCCGAGTCGGGCTGCGGGCTGGTGATATCGTAGAGGCCATCAACAACAACCCGGTCACCCGGCCCCGCGACGTTGCCGATCTGATCGAAGGCGCAGGTCGCTGGTTGAAGGTGGATCTGATCCGTCAGGGGCAGCGCGTCTCCCTGCGGTACCGGCTCTGATATGGCGGATCTGTTCGACACAGACCCGGACCCGGCGGATCCCGGCCAGGCTGCAGCGTCATCCGCAGGGGCGCCCAATCGGCCGCTGGCAGATCGGCTGCGACCACAGAACCTGTCGGATGTGATCGGACAGGCGCAGGTTCTGGGACCGGAGGCGCCGCTTGGCGTGATGCTGGCGTCTGGGTCGCTGCCCTCGCTTATTTTCTGGGGTCCACCCGGTGTGGGCAAAACCACCATTGCCCGGTTGCTGGCGCGGGAAACCGCCCTGCATTTCGTGCAGATCTCCGCCATTTTTTCGGGCGTGCCGGAACTGCGCAAAGTTTTTGAGGCGGCCAAGATCCGTCGCGACAACGGGCAGGGCACCCTGTTGTTTGTCGATGAAATCCACCGCTTCAACAAAGCCCAGCAAG
>NZ_JAJDWC010000065.1 GCF_022825805.1 Phaeobacter sp. | reverse complement strand
ATGTCGCTGAAATGATCGATGGCACTGTCGGACAGGATACGATCCTGGGCGAGGGTGGCAATGACACGCTGATTGGTGAGCGTGGCGATGACAGCATCAATGGCGGCACCGGAAATGACCTGATCAAAGGTGATCAGGAGGTGACATATCTTAGCTTTCAGGCGGGCAACGATACGCTTGATGGTGCCGAAGGTGACGACACGATCATCGGCAGCGCTGGGAATGATCTAATCTACGGCGGTATCGGCAATGATCTGATCAATGGTGACGGCGGCCACGACAGCATCTATGGCGACGCTGGCAATGATACGATCTTTGGCGATGACAGCGATGATTTCCTGTCCGGTGGCGCAGATGATGATGTGATCTCTGGCTGGATTGGCAACGACAAGATCTTTGGCGGTGACGGTGCAGACAATCTGTTTGGCGACGGCGGCGATGACACGATCGATGCTGGCGATGGCAATGACCTGGTGCAGGGCGGTGACGGCAAGGACAACATCTCCGGTGGTGATGGCGACGATAAGCTGGAAGGCGGCGATGGTCTTGATTTCCTGCTGGGTGGCAACGGCAATGACACGCTGCTGGGTGGCGATGTCATGGACGAGCTGTGGGGCCAGAACGGCAACGATATGATCGAAGGCGGTGGCGGTGGCGATTGGATCCGCGCCGGACGCGGTGATGACACTGTCTATGGTCAGGATGGCAACGACGGCATCTACGGCCATGGCGGTTCAGACGATCTGTCAGGCGGCGATGGCAATGACGTCATCTATGCGCATAGTGGCAACGACAAAGTCAGCGGTGATGATGGCGACGATTATCTGAACGGTGGCGTCGGCCATGATGTCATCACTGGTGGCATCGGCAGTGATTTCATTGTGGGTGGTCTGGGCAATGACTATGCGGACGGCGGCGCCGACAATGACCGGCTGGTGACGGGTCATGGCGTTGATACGCTGATCGGCGGTTCCGGCGATGACACCCTCTCCGCAGGGGCAGCCAACGACCAGCTGTTCGGTGGCGCTGACAATGACAAATTGAACGGTGGTTTGGGTAACGATTTCCTGTCCGGTGGAACCGGCAATGATATCCTGACCGGCAGCCGCGGGTCTGATACCTTCTTCTTCACCGCAAATGATGGGGTGAACACCGTCACAGACTTCCGCCAGCGCGCGGACCATCTGCAGCTGGAAGGGTTTGACGGGGATCTGTCGGCATTGACCCTGTCAGAAGACAACGGGGATCTCCGGATTGAATGGGAAGATACGGTCATCATCCTGGACCACACCCGAGCGGCGGAATTGGATATCAGCGATTTTATCCTGTGACCTGAAGGTCACCGCCAAAACGACTCAAAGCGGCTTTGACCGGCTGCTTTGAGCACTGCTTTTTAGACAAATCCGGCATCACTGTGCCCCCTCTTCATGCGTGGAGGAGGGGAGCTGTTTGGCATGCACCCGTGGCGCCATTTGCATGATCATACCTCTCACCCCAATTATGGTGAGTTGTATTGTTGTTTGTTCTAGGGTTCCTTAGATATTCAGCTAAGGTTCAGGTTTGCTTATTGTTTTCTGCTTCGGGCCGCAATTTTGGCTACGATCTGGATGTAAAGGCAAAATGATGGATAAACACGTCAAGGTTGCGGTCGTCGTGGTGAACTACGGAACCGCTGAATGTGCGATTTCGGCGGTAGCGTCAGTCTTGCGCTATGGGTTGCAGCAGGGTGATCTGCATGTCTATCTCGTGGACAACGCGTCCCCGGGTGACGATGCATCTGTGCTGGAGCGGGCCTGTGCCGCTCATGACTGGTCTGGCCGCGTGACTTTGCTGCGGGCTGCAAGCAATCTGGGTTTTGGTGCGGGCAACAATCTTGCCTTGGAAGCGATGGCAAGCGATCCGCCAGATTTTGTGTTTCTGCTCAATCCCGACGCGCGATTGAAGAACAACGCTGTTGACCATTTGACCACCGCGCTGATCAATCAGCCTGATGTGGCTGTGGTGGGCGCCGGGATCAGCAGGCCGGATATCGGGCCTGTCACGGCGGCGTTTCGATTTCCCACCATCTATCGAGAGTTCGTGGGCGCGCTGTCATTCGGGCCTGTGTCCCGGTTGTTTCCCTCTGGCATTGTGCCTCTG
Organism: Phaeobacter sp.; assembly: GCF_022825805.1. GTDB lineage: Bacteria > Pseudomonadota > Alphaproteobacteria > Rhodobacterales > Rhodobacteraceae > Phaeobacter. The sequence goes on along the minus strand of NZ_JAJDWC010000065.1, from coordinate 25,709 downwards.
CCTGCGGATCATCCGTCTGGGCCGGTTGACTGGGTCGCTGGGGCAGCTGCGATGTTCCGGTATGAGGTGCTAACAGAGATCGGCGGTTTCGACCCTGAGTTCTTTTTGTATTTTGAAGAAGTCGATCTGATGCGTGCGATCAGCAGGCGCGGCTGGCAGGTCTGGTATCTGCCCGATGCACAGGTCTGGCACGATGAAGGCCGCTCTACCGGAGTGCGCAGTGCCGAGCCGCAGAGGCGTCGCAAGCCCTCCTACTGGTATGCATCTTGGCGGTACTATTTCGCCAAAAATCATGGGCGTTTGCATGCGTTGCTGGCCGCCAGCGCTTGGTTGCTGGGTAGTCTCCTTAATCATGGCATCAGCGCGCTGAGAGGGCGGCAACCTGCAGCACCATTACGTTATGGCGCCGATTTTGTCCGGGCGGGTGTGTTGCCTCTTCTTGCAGGGGGCCCTGTGTCCTGCTCACGGGGGCGCCGGTGATGTCAGGTGAAATACCCAACCCGCGGCCTTGTCAGTCTCAGACGCGTGAACCGGTGGATCCCGCGCTGTTTGAGCCAAACCAGGGATGTGTGAACTGCAACCCGCCTGGGTGTAGTCTTTGGCAATTGATTGTTGAGGACTATGCCTGCCATGGCCGCGAGTTTTTTTCGCAGGGCTTTTGGGTTCTGTTCTGGCATCGTTTCGGGAATTGGCGGATGGCGCGCCCCAAGGTGCTTCGGCTGTTTCTGACGCCGATCTACCGGATCATGTACAAACTGACCCAGTTTCTATGTGGCATTGATCTACCCTACACGGTGCGCGTTGGACGGCGGGTCAAGCTGGAGCATTTTGGGGGCATGATCCTTGTGGCACAGAGCATCGGCAATGATGTGATCATTCGCCAAAATACCACCATCGGGATCAAGGGGACTTCTTCGCTGGAGGATCGTCCGGTCATCGGAAACCGCGTGGATATCGGCGCTGGCGCCGTGATTTTGGGGCCAGTCCACATCGGGAGCGACAGCATTATTGGCGCAAATTCCGTGGTTGTGGACGATGTCCTGTCGGGAACTGTTGTCGGCGGGGTGCCTGCAAAGGTGATCCGGGGCGGGACCTGCCAACTGCCCTGTTGCGATCCGCAGGTCCAGCAGACGGAAAGGCGCATGCTGGCTGGTGGATGATCTCCATACAACGGAGCGAGAAACGTCACAAAGAGAAAGGGCAGAGCGAATGATCCGCTCTGCCCTTTGGTGTTTAATCGTTCAACTGGGCCAAATGCGGCATCAGGCTCAGCAGTTCGGATGTGTAGGGATGGTCCGGCGCCGTGAACAGTTTTTCAGACTCGCTGATCTCAATCATCTTGCCATTTTTCATGACACCAACCCGGTCGCACATTTGGCGCACCACGGGCAGGTCATGGCTGATGAACAGCATGGTCAAACCCAGATGTTCCTGCAAATCCTTCAAGATGTTGAGGATTTGCGCCTGAATGGACACGTCCAATGCGCTGGTGGGTTCATCACAGATGAGGAAGCGCGGTTGGGTTGCGATGGCACGGGCAATGGAAATCCGCTGCCTTTGACCGCCAGAAAATTCATGCGGGTATTTCATATCCGCACCCTTGGCGAGCCCCACCTTGTCCAAGAGTTCTTTGACCCGCCCCTCAGTCTGGCCTTTGGGTAGGATTTTGTGGTGAACCAGCGGTTCTGCCACGATATCCCCGACCTTCATTCTGGGGTTCAAGCTGGAGAATGGATCTTGGAAGATCATCTGGATCTGCCGACGATAGGTGGCCAGCTGCTCCTTCGTCATCGTTGTGACGGTATCGCCATCAAACACCACTTCCCCGCCATCAGTCGGGTACAGTGTCGCGATCATGCGTGCCACGGTCGACTTGCCAGAGCCGCTCTCCCCAACGATGCCGAACACTTCGCCTTCCTTGATATCGAAGCTGACATCGTCCACGGCGGTGAAATATTTGGTCCGGGACGGGATCAGTGAGGATTTTTCCACGAACTTCTTGGTAAGCCCGCGCACCTCCAGCATTTTGCCAGATTGCGTTGGTGCCGATCGGGTCCAGTTCCGGGCCAGATCCTCGATCTTGAAGACGGTTTCTCGCCCGCCATAGCTCACCTGTGGGAAGCGATGGATCTTCTTCTGTGGGCGTGGAACAGCCGAAATCAAGGACTTGGTGTACTCGTGCTCCGGTGCGCCGAGAACTTGATCTGTGGTGCCGTTTTCCACCACCTGACCGGCATACATAACGGTCACTTGCTCGGTCGTGTCGGCGATTACGCCCATGTCGTGGGTGACGAGGATCACACCGATTTTGCGATCCCGAGCGAGTTGCTTGATCAGGTCGAGCACCTGAGCCTGGATCGAAACATCCAATGCTGTGGTCGGTTCATCAGCGACAATCACCGACGGCTCTGAACACAGGGCCAGGGCGATCACCACCCGCTGCCGCATTCCGCCGGAAAACTGATGCGGATACTGATCAAAGCGATCTTCCGGGTTCGGAATTGACACTGCTTCGAGCAGTTCGATGGCTCGTTTTTTGGCGTCGCTTGCCGACAGACCCAGATGCAATTGGATGGTTTCCACCAATTGTTCGCCCACGGTGAAAAGCGGGTTCAACGAGGTTAGCGGATCCTGGAAGATCATGCTGATCTCTTTGCCCCGGATCTTGCGTTTCTCCTCCGCTGGGAGGTTATCAATCCGGCGCCCGTTCAGCCAGATTTCCCCTTCGGTGATATGCGCAGGAGAATCAAGCAGACCGATGACGGCATTGCCGGTCATCGATTTGCCTGCACCACTTTCGCCCACAACACCGCGGATTTCGCCGGGGAAGATGTCGTAGCTGATGCCTTGAACGGGCTTGAAGATGCCATGACGGGTCGGAATTTCGACCGTCAGATTGCGAATAGACAGGATTGCTTCAGTCATTTCAGCCTCGGATTCAGGGCGTCACGGAGCCAGTCGCCCAGCAGGTTCACACTCAGAGCGAGCGCCAGCAGGGTGCAGGCAGGAAAGAACAGGATCCACCATTCGCCTGAAAACAGGAATTGCTGGCCAATGCGGATCAGGGTGCCAAGTGACGGCTGTGTTGGTGGTGCGCCCACACCCAAGAAGCTGAGCGTTGCTTCGGCGATGATGGCCAGTGCGAGCGAGATGGTGGCGATGACCAAAACAGGAGAAAGCACATTGGGCAGAATATGGCGCAGCATGATCGCAATAGACGGGCGCCCGATTAGGCGTGCAGCGGCAACGTAGTCCTTGCCTTTTTCCACCATGGTCGCGCCTCTGACGACGCGGGCAAACTGCACCCAGTCCGACAGGCCGATGGCCAGGATCAGCACCCAGATCGCCATTTGATCGCGATACTCGACCGGGGTGATCCCTTTGGCGATGCCAAAGACCAGCATTGCAACCAGGATGGACGGGAAGGTCAATTGGACATCTGCTGCACGCATGATGATCGTGTCGGTCCATCCGCCTGCGTAACCTGCGATCAGGCCAAGCGCGATGCCAAGCACCATAGCAAACAAAACGGCCGCAAAGCCCACGAACAACGAGATCCGCATCCCGTACAAGATTGTGGAGAACACGTCGCGTCCCTGGTCATCTGTGCCCATGATGAAGGTTTCAGATGTGAAAGCGTTGGGCGCCATGGGCGGCGTAAACCCGTTCATGAGGTTCAGGTTGGCCGGATTGAACGGATTTGTCGTGGCCAGGATGGGGGCAAAAACCGCCGACAGGATCAGAAGCAGTGCCACAGCAGCCGAGATCATCGCGACCGGAGAGCGACGGAACGCGTAGTAGAGATCGCTGTCCAATATGCGGCGCAGACGTGTTTTGGTGTGGGATTCAGTGAGATCAGTCATTTTCCTGCCACTCGCATACGGGGGTCGATGAAGGCGTAGAGGATGTCAACGATGAGGTTGATGGCCACGAACATCACGGAAATCAGCATCAGATAGGCCGCCATGACCGGAATATCGACAAATTGGATGGCGTTGATGAACAACAGACCCATTCCTGGCCATTGGAACACGGTTTCCGTGATGATCGCGAACGCAATGATCGCCCCTAGTTGGAGGCCGATGATGGTCACGACAGGGACCATGGTATTCTTCAGTGCGTGACGGAAGTGGATGGTGCGATCACCGAGGCCGCGCGCCCGTGCAAACCGGATATAGTCCTGGCGCAGCACCTCGAGCATCTCGGAACGTACCAACCGCATGATCAGCGTCATCTGATAAAGGCCGAGGGTGATTGCGGGCAGGATCAGGGATTTGAGGCCTGTGGTGGTCAAAAGGCCAGTGGTCCAGCCGCCGATGTCGACGACCTCACCGCGCCCAAAGCTGGGCAGCCAATTCAGTTCGACCGAAAACAGATAGATCAGCAAGATCCCGATCAGAAAGGTCGGCAGAGAGACCCCGATCAGCGACGCTGACATGATGAAATTGGCAGTGAAACCGTTGCGCCGAATGGCGGTGTATACCCCAAGGGCAATGCCCAGAACGATGGCGATGATGGCTGAAACAGCCGCCAGTTCCAGGGTCGCAGGAGCGCGTTCAAGGATGATTTCGGACACTTCCCGCCCCTGGCGGTAGCTCACGCCGAAATTCCCCTGCACGGCGCCTTCGAGAAACTTGAAGTATTGGACGACAAACGGTTGGTCCAACCCAAGATCCGCGCGAAGCCGCTCTACGTCTTCCAGGGTTCTTTCTTGCCCCAACATATTTTCAATGGGGTCGCCAACGAAGCGGAACATTGAAAATGCCACAAGGCCCACAACCAGCAGCACAAGTGCTGATTGTCCAATGCGTCTGAGGATGAAAGTAAACATACGGCGCTCGTATTTTGAGTGAAGGTTCGTTTCAGCTGCAAATTGCCCCGAGCCACGGATGCGGCTCGGGGCGAATTGGCCATTGCGCAAGGCAATCGCCGGTACAGCGTTACTTCATGGTGAAGTATTTGATTTTTGGCTGATCTTCCGGATCGACATCGATGCCGACTTTGTCTGCCATGGCCCAGTTCAGCACCTGGTGGTGGATCGGGATGTACAGCTGATCATCCTGCACAGCGCGCCAGATGGTCGCGATGTCCTGGTTGCGTTCTTCCAGGTTGGTGTTGGAGGCCAGCGACGCGATCAGCGTGTTGATCTCGGCGTTGTCATAGCCGGTACCATTCCAGGTGCCGATGTCAGAACCGCGACCGTGAACCAGGAAGTTGAAGATGTACTCCGAGTCATATGTCGGAACACCCCAGCCCAGCATGTAGAAGTCAGTTTCGCCATTGGTGATCAACGGGAAGTGCTGCGCTTTTGGCTGGGCGTTCAGGTTAACGGTGATGCCAATCTGACCCAGCATGCCGACGGCTGCCTGGCAGATGGGTTCGTCGTTGACATAGCGATCATTCGGGCAATCCAGGCGGAGCGAGAAACCATCGCCGTAACCTGCTTCTGCCATCAGCGCTTTGGCCGCTTCCATGTCGGTTTTGGATTCAGCATCCATTTCTGCGGTCCAGCCGTTCACAAACGGAGGCGCGATCATGCCTGCGGGCTCCGACTGGCCGCGCATCACCACCTGTTTGATGGCATCGCGGTTGATCGCCAGGGACATCGCCTTGCGAACGCGTACATCGGCCAATGGGTTCTTGCCATCGACGTTGTCGGCTTCGATGTCAGCAGCGCCTTGGTTCATCCCAAAGAAGATGACGCGGTTCTGAGGGGCTTGCTGCACTTTCAAGCCTTCAGATGCAGAAACGCGCGACAGATCCTGAACCGGCATATCCTGGAGGAAATCGATTTCACCGGACAGCAACGCAGCAACGCGTGTCGCCGAGTTTTGGATCGGTGTGTAAACGATTTCGGAGACTTCCAGCGGGAACTGGTCACGACCCCAGTAGTTTTCATTGCGCACCATAACGGTTTTCACGTCTGGCTCACGGCTCTGGAGCACATAGGGGCCCGTCCCGTTGGCATTGGTGGTCGCAAAGGTGATTTCGCCACCTTCGAAATCCTGCACGTTCACGGTGTTGTTGGCCTCTGTCCAGCCTTTGTCCATGATGAACAGGTTGGTCAGGTTAGAGGACAGGATCGGGTTTGGACCATCGGTCACCATCTCGATGGTGTAGTCGTCAACAGCGCGGACTTCGACAATGGAGCCGATCAGCTCGCGCATGTCGGAGTTGTCCTGCTTAGCCCGTTCAAAGCTGAACACGACGTCTTCGGCAGTGAAATCTGCGCCATCGTGGAACTTTACGCCTTCACGCAGTTTGAAAACCCAGACATTTGGGTCGTCTGCGCTTGGTGCCCACTTGGTCGCCAGAGCCGGTTCAAACGCGCCAGTGGTGTCGCGGATGATCAGCGGTTCATACATCTGGTGACGAATGGTGTGGGTTGGGCCTTCGTTCTGGGCGTGCGGGTCCAGGGTCAGCGCGTCACCAGAGCGCGCCCAACGAAGCGTTTCAGCATTGGCAATAGCTGTGCTGGACAGCAAAGCCGATACCATCAACAGTGCGGTTGTTTTTTTCATGTTAACTCCCTTTTCAGTGTTGGTTTGGTGTTAATTTTAGGCTGCGATGCGCTGCGCCTTTGGTGGGCTGCAACGACGGGCAGTGTGCAATACTGACCTGCGCAATGCGCCGCCAGAGATGTCCCCCTGGCTGAGAAGCGGCGATCTAATACACATTACACATTTCGTCCATACGTCGATTTCAGGTTACGTCTCGTCAGCAGTCAGAACCATCTGGGCCCTTGTGGAGCGGGTTGGCGCCCCGGTCGTCGGCCCCGAAAACATCCATGGTTCCGCACCATAGGAACGATGCGGTTTCTGTCCCATGGTTCCAGGAGGAATGCGTTCTGTAGCTGTCAAAATGGATGGAATCACCCTCGTTCAGGATGTGATGCTCGCCGTCTATCTCGACGGTGACGGACCCTGCCAGAATGTAAAACAGCTCTTCGCCCCGATGGCTGATCGGTTCGTAGCGATGGCCCGGAGGCTCGTGCACGATGAGAGAATGCAGCTGTGAATGGTTGAACCTGGTCGAGAGCCGTTCATAGGACAGGGTGTTGTCCCCAATGGAATAGGTCGAGCGGTTCTGTCTTTTGGTCTGGCTGCCTTCTCCGGTTGGTTGGTCCAATAGGCTGCTCATGGGAAGGCCAAGCACGGATGCGATGGAATTCAATGACCCAAGAGAGGGTGTTGAATGTCCACGCTCCACCTGGCTGATGAACCCAACAGACAGGCCTGCCTGCTCAGCCAGCGTCTGCATGGAGAGTTTCAGCTCTTTGCGACGAGCGCACAGCGCATCTCCAATCGACGGCAATGCCGACGGTGTCCCCGTTGATGGTTTTTTTAGCATTGGTGAACTTCACATCCCCATTTGCCCGGCACGGTAACCGAAATTTGATGACACTAAAAGTCGAAGACGCATTTAGCGCAAACAAAATTTAGGGGCGGTGGATCAGCTGCTCGGAATTTATGCGGTTTCTTTCCAATTCAGGAACGCTTGGAGCAGTTGAGACTGGCTGCTAATCGCCAATTTGGCATAGGCGTTTTTGCGATGCGTTTTGACCGTCGGGATCGCAATATCGAGGGTAAGGCTGATGGAAAGGCTGGAATGACCTTTCAGGATCAGCTGAACAACTTCGATTTCCCGTGGGGTCAGAAGGCCCTCGCCAAAAGGAATTGGCGTCAGGGTGCGTCTATCTGGTTCCGCCGGGATTGGGGTGTTTTGCATATGGCGGCACCAGATTGCGCGGAACGCTGCCCCAATAAGCGGTTGAAAGGGTTGCAGCCTCGCGATGTCATGTGAGGAGAAACCGCCGACCTGTGCTGCGCGCGCAATGCTGACTTCACCTATATGGCCGTCCGGGAGTTCGACCAGAACGGTCAGTTCTTGTAAGCCGCTGGGCCACCCCGGCGTCCGGTAGCCGATTTCTTCGCCGTCTTCTTGGAGCACATCGGCCCCTTGCGTGAGAAGCGCGCGATTCCAATTGTCCGGCGCCAGATCTGACATCAGATACACACCTGGCTTCAGCCCGTTTTGCAGTGCATTGTGAACGGGATTCAGTACATAGGTGCGCGAAACATACAGTTGGACGGCTGATTTCGCTGATCCCGCCGTATATGTGTCGGTCAAATACGTTGGTGCATGATCACGGTGGTTCACCACGCAGAGCGCGGCATCAAAGGGCAGAATGGCTGCTAGCGCGGCAATCAATTCGTCTGGCGCGTCTGGTATCTCGATGATCTGAGCAATGGACTTGGAAAAACGCTCCAATTCATCGGGATCAAATTCCACCACGAGCCATGTCCCTTCGTTTCAGATATCAGATGCAGCGCAGGATACTGTGCTCTTCCTATCATCCTTTGGGATGATATTTGCAGTCATGGTTTCACGGTAGGGCTTACGCAAGACAAGGGAGACTGCGTATGTCTATTTCGCCAGTAGTGCTGGATGCAGCGGCTGTTGAGGATCTGTTGCCACAAATCGATGTGATGAGCGAGGTGCGGCAGTTGTTCGTCGCGCTCGGTCAGCACCGCGCGGTGCAACCGCCCCAAACAATAACGCTTCTGCCAGAAGATAAAGGCGACTTCATCACCTATTTGGGCGCGATGGACGTATATTTCGGGGCCAAGTTGTCGCCCTATCTGGTGCAGGAAAAAGGTGGCCTGGTGACAGCCTGGACGTTGTTGATGTCGGCACAAACGGGGCATCCGTTGATGTTGTGTGATGCGGCTCAATTGACCGTGGAGCGGACGGCAGCGACCACCGCGCTGGCCGTTGACCTGCTCGCCCAACCTGCGGCCAAGCATCTGGCCATCATAGGTAGCGGACCCATCGCCCAAGCGCATTGGCGATATGTTCAGACGCTGAGACCATGGGACAGGGTGCGGATCTATTCGCCCAATCTACAAGATAACCCCACCCGGCAATCGCAATGGCGGAACCTCTGCCCAGACGTCGAAATGGTCCAAGGCCCTGCACTGGCCTGTGATGGTGCAGACGCCATTTTGTTGTGCACGTCGTCCGGAACGCCCGTGGTGGATCTGAAATCGGATATGGCGGGCACTCTGGTTACCTCGATCAGCACGAATGTCCCGGGGGCGCATGAGGTCCCGCCCGCTGTTCTGCCGACTGCGCAGGTCTATTGTGATGACAAGCACGGCACCCCCGCCGCCGCGGCGGAAATGTGTCTCGCTCAGTCGCAGCATGGGTGGTCTGCAGATCAAATTGTCGGTGATCTTGCGGATTTGGCCACCTGTCGCGCAGATTTGCCGACGGGTGATAAGGCAGTTTACTTTCGCTCCATCGGATTGGGCCTCGAAGATATTGCCATTGCTCGGGCGATTTACGATGCGGCGCGCGCAGCCAAGGAAGGGATGAGCCATGCATATTGAACCATTTGGCGTCGAAATCTGGATGAATGAATGGGAGACCCGGTGTGAGCTGAACCTCGCGGAAACCTGCGTCGAGAGCCTCACTATTGATGAGTTGCTGCAATTGACCGGAAACAGCGCGGCGGCCTTGTCTGATCTCTTGCCGATGAAAATGACCTATGGTGCGATTGAAGGGTCAGATAGGTTGCGCCTTGCCATTTCGGCTCTTTATGCGCAGCAAAAGCCCGAGAATATCATAGTGACCCATGGCACCATCGGTGCAAACATGCTGGTCCACAAAGCGCTTGTTGCGCCAGGTGATCGCGTTGTTTCTATCGTTCCCACCTATCAGCAACACTATTCCATCCCAGACAGCATCGGCGCTGATGTGCATTTGCTGCACCTGCAGGAGCGGGACGGTTTTTTGCCAGATCTGGATCGCTTGCGCGCCCTGGTGACCGATGGCACGAAACTGATTGCGATTAATAACCCCAACAACCCTACCGGGGCTTTGATGGGGCGGGATATGCTGGAACAGATCGTCGAGATCGCGCGCTCTGTTGGCGCATGGATCTTATGTGACGAGGTCTATCGCGGGACGGATCAAGACGATCCGGGGCGCACGGAATCCATCGCTGACCTTTTTGAACGCGGGATTTCAACCGCGGGCATGTCGAAGGCCTATTCCTTGGCTGGGCTGCGCCTGGGATGGGTGGCAGGGCCTGCCGAGATCATCGAGAAAGTTTCGATCCACCGCGACTATGACACGATTTCGGTTGGCATGATCGATGACTATTTCGCCGCTTTGGCGCTTGAGCACAGTGACACTTTGCTGGCGCGCAGCAGGCGCATCACGCAGGACAATCTGGCGATTTTGGAGCAATGGGTTCTGCAGGAGCCGCGCATCTCTTGGGTGAAGCCGAAATCAGGCACTACTGCTTTGCTGCGATATGATCTGCCGCTGTCGTCGCGCGACTTTTGCGTCGCGCTGTTGCGGGACACAGGCGTGATGTTCACGCCGGGATCGGCGTTGGGCATGGAGGGGTATGTGCGGATCGGTTACGCCAATACGACGGATATCCTTAAATCGGGTCTGGCGCGCGTTTCGGAGTTTCTGGCTCGCTATCCTGCATAGATCGCAGTCCTAATTTTGGCTGTTCTGGCGGCACTGATTTTTCATTTGCAAAAGTAGAGTGATCACTCTACCTGTCGGCATATGACCGATACCAAAGATAAAATCGCCAGCAGCCTTCATCATCAGTTTGCTGAACATGGCTTTGCCACACTGGGTGTGGAGGCTTTGCGCGCCGGTGCCGATGTTTCGCTGCGCACCCTCTACAAACACTTCCCAAGCCGGGAGGAGATGGTCGTCGGCGCGTTGGAACACCGCGATGGTCTGTATCGTGAGTGGATTTCTGGTGGGCCGGGCGAGGGCGCGGCGCATGTATTGCATCCCTTCATGCGGCTTGCTGACTGGTTGCGCGATGTTGCCAACCTGGGCTGTTTGTCCCGCTACGCACTCGCATCCTACCCCGACAGCCCGCTGATCCGGGGCACGGTTGAGGCGCAGAAACGCGCGGTGCGCGAGATGTTTCATGCCCGCCTGCTGCATGTCGCTCCAGAGTGCGACGCTGATCTCTTGGCTGATGCTCTTTTTCTCATGCACGAAGGACTGACAGAAAGCGCCCGGCTGATGGGGCAGGAAGCGGCGGTCGCGGCAACCCTGCATAGTGCCAAGGCGCTGCTGCGCAACAACGGCATCAACTGACCCGCTTCTGATTTTTTGCAAAGGACCTCTGATATGATCCCCAAATCAATGACGGCCGTACACTTGGTGGGCCACGGCGGCACAGAAATGCTGCAACTTCGACATGACGTGCCTGTGCCAACACCCGGTCCCGGCCAGGTCCTGATCCAAGTGGCAGCAGCGGGGATAAACAACACAGATATCAATACCCGCATCGGCTGGTATTCAAAGTCTATCAGTGGTGCGACCGAGGCTGGTGGCTCAGATGGGTATGACAGCGTTGACGACAGCGATGCGAGCTGGTCGGGTACCCCTTTGCAATTCCCGCGTATCCAAGGTGCAGATGTCTGCGGACGCGTTGTGGCCGTGGGGCCGGATGTTGATGACACTCGCATCAATCAACGCGTTCTGGTGCGCACGATGATGCAGGATCAGAACAGCGACAGCGCCTTTGCTTGCTGGACCTTTGGCAGCGAATGTGACGGCGGATTTGCCCAGTTCGCGGTTGCGCCGGCGGCCGAAACATATGCTGTAAATACCGACATGACGGATGTCGAATTGGCTGCGATCCCCTGTGCTTATTCGACGGCAGAGAATATGCTGCACAGGGTGCAGCTGGGTGCGGATACTGTACTGATTACGGGCGCTTCAGGCGGTGTGGGTTCGGCTGCGGTTCAGCTGGCCAAGCGGCGCGGGGCCACAGTGATTGCGGTCTGTTCTGCCGCCAAGGCATCCGAGGTGTTGGAAATGGGGGCAGATCGCACCATCGACCGCAATGCGGATCTGGTGGCCGAACTGGGGGCAGAAAACGTGGACGTCGTCATCGATCTGGTTGCCGGTCCAGCCTGGTCCAGTTTGTTGGACGTGCTGCGCCGCGGGGGCCGTTATGCGACGGCAGGCGCGATTGCCGGACCGATCTGCGAAATCGATATCCGCACCTTGTATCTCAAGGATCTAACGTTGTTTGGCTGCACCTTCCAGGTAGAAGAGGTTTTTGCCAATCTCGTCCGGTATATCGAAGCCGGTGAGGTCAAACCGCGTGTTTCCCAGACTTACCCATTAAGCGAGATTGCCCAGGCTCAGACGGATTTCTTGGCAAAATCGCACACAGGCAAACTGGTTCTGCTGCCGCCAGAGGTCGTGTAATGAAAATTGCGAAGATCGAGGTCTTTCAACTGAACCTCCCTTATGCTGGTGGACAATATGAGCTGTCCGGTGGTCGGGTATACACCGATTTCGACGGCACATTTGTTTGCGTGACCACCGAATGCGCCCTCGAAGGTTGGGGCGAGTCGACGCCATTCGGCACGAACTACATCGCGGCGCATGGGCGGGGTGTTCGGGCTGGCATCCATGACATCGCGCCCTCACTGCTTGGGCAGGATCCGCGCGAAGTCGACCGTATCAATGATAGAATGGATGTGGCTCTAACTGGGCACAATCACGCCAAGTCTGCCTTGGATCTGGCGATGTGGGATCTGTTTGGGAAATCCGTGGGCCTGCCAGTCTGTACTCTCTTGGGCGGAAGCACGAGAATGCGGTTGCCGGTAATCAGTTCGATTTACGCGGGCACACCCGAGGATATGCGCGCCCGTGTCGCGCATCACCGGGCCAAGGGCTACATGGGCCACTCCGTGAAGGTCGGCGCCAGCGAGGCCGAAGGTGGCCCACTTTTGGATGCTGCCCGGATTGAGGCTTCGCTCGCTGATCGGCAGCCTGGCGAATATTTCATCGTTGATGCCAATGGCGGTTTGCTGCCCGAAACGGCGCTGCGCATGTTGCGGGCACTGCCAGATGGGCTCGACTTCGTGTTGGAAGCCCCCTGTGCCTCCTGGCGTGAGACACTGTCCCTGCGACAGCGATGTACGGTTCCGATCATCATTGATGAGCTGGCACAAACGGATGAAGATATCGCGCTGTTGTTGGCCAGAGATCTTGCCGATGGCGTCGGTCTGAAGATTTCAAAGGCTGGTGGTCTGACCCATGCCCGGCGTCACCGTGACATCTGCCGCGCTGCCGGTCTGACAGTCAGCGTTCAAGATACCACAGGATCAACGCTGTCTTTTGCCTCGATCGTTCATCTGGGTGCGACAGTGCCACAGCCATTGTTGCGCTGCGTTCTGGATACCCGCGATATGGTTAATCTTGCCGTCGGTGGCTTCGACGCGCCGATCCAGGATGGTGGCGTGTTGCCGCCGGACGCGCCAGGCTTGGGTGTGAATGTCGATCGTAGCCTGTTCAGTGACCCAATCGCGGTTTTTGCCTGATTGCCAAAGCGGTATGTTTAAACAGAAAAGGCCCGCCTGATTGCGATCAATTCAGGCGGGCCCTTCTGGTGTTGGCAGTTGTGGTGGCTTAATGCCGATCAGCTGTTTGCTGCGATCAACTGTTGCGCGACGATGTCATGATCCAGCCAAAGAACTGGAGCGGCAGGCGCGCTTGCTTCGCCGAACATCAGCTGGCCGGTGGCATTGACGACGTGGGTGCTCAGAAGATCGCTGATCAGCGCTTTGCGATCCTCATGCAGGGCAACGATATCCTGAGACGTGCCAACGGTCTTTTCAACTTGGTCTGCGCTGTTGGGCATCGGCCATGCTTCGAAATTCGCAAACGGTGTCATAACAGGATCTTGCTGGTAGTCGTTCACAGTCTGCAGCACGGAGGCGAGCGAAACGCCTTCTTTCAGCAGAGCCTGGCAGGCGCTCCACTGTGCGTCGACCCATGCGCCGCCGCCTTCTTTTTGCAACGCTGACAACAGCGGCACCAGAGACAGCTCAATTCCTGCAAAGACGTCCGAAGAATTGGTGCGAATTTCGGGGCAGTTGAACACTGTTGCCTTGATGCCCTTTTCCCACGCCTCTGTGGCAATGGATTCCAGACGTTTCTTGGCATAGCCTTGCGTGTAATTGGTGTAGGTCTGCCAACGATACGTGTCATCAATCAGAACCCGGGTCCCGTGATAGCCGTAAGCGGTATATCGTACCTGACCGCCGTGGCTTTCGATCCGTTGGCGCAGACCCTCGCTGGCCTCAAGCAGATGACCAAACGTGTTGGCGGATACCTCGTCGAAGTTCTGCAGGATCAGCTTACCAAGATCGCTGTCGACCAGCGCTTGCGATGGCATGTAACGTTTGCCGCGGCCTTTGTAGACGCGGTTTGCAATCGCCATGAAGACCTTGGCCCGGGGAATGCCGCCCGCCATTGTGTGGGCGAAGAATACGTTCTTTCCATCCGGGATCAGCGCATCGATCTGCGCCATCGCTTCGGCAACAGCAGATTTGAAACGGGCTACGCCAACCGTGCGGCAGCGATCAATCAGATCCCAGTCCAGCTTGTGATCCTGCCAGGTGTCGATCGACATTTCATTGACCAGATCCGTTGGGTTTTTCTCACCCTCCGGTGCGTCCATGTCAAAACCGGCCATCAACGGTACGTTGATGATCGTCCCGCCAAGACCCGCCTCCGCTTCCGCATGCTCCTCTGCTGTCAGGGGGCGTAGGGCGTTGTTTTCATCGCGGCGACCGACGGTGACACCGATGATTGTCATGCCCGCAGCTTTTGCGGCATTGATCAGACCGGTGGCATAGCCCCGGCCAAACAGTTCCCCAAACAGTACAAAGACATCGCCCTCGTTGAAGACGCTGTTCTCGCGGATGGAGGTCAAGGGATTGGATTCTTTCATCACGGTCTTCTAACCTGTCATGCGTATCAAGGGGCGCGGGGCAAACTGGCCAACGCGCACGTGGAGTCGTACCCCTCCCTAACCTGATATGACGGGATCAGAAACCATTGGGTTGCATCTAGATCCCATTCTGCGGCGGAAATGATGCTGTTTGTGGCCGAAACTCGCCTTCGGACCCGGCGTTTCATTGTCTTCCAGGGCTCAGTTGGTGGGTGCGGCGGCGATATCCTCTGCGGTCAGAGTAGGCATTGGGGCGGACTCTTGTGACAGAAATATAGGATCAGCAGACGGTCTCAACTTCCTAGGTCCTGATGTCACAATCGTGTTTCATGAACCAACTATTTGCGCAATGCGTTGGCCTGTGACACATGCCTGCGAGGGAGGAAGGCATTGGCCTGCCTCTCTCAGAAGTTGTTTGTTTGCGACAAACATCCCGATTTTGGTGACGTTTTTTCCCAAATATTTGCCGTCAAAGACGCGTTTTTGTCGTTCTTGCATGCTGAATTGACCGTTTTGAACCCGACGAGGTGCGAATTTGGTCTGATTTACTCCAGCGCAGGTCGCGACCAAGCCGCGTTTCAGCCAGGTGTTCCCGACTTCGGTCCGAACGGTGGTGCGAAGAGAGGCGCTGTTAGGATCTGCAAAATGCCAGTCCCTGCCCTTAATGCGTCCGCCGGGGCCGGAAAAAACAAATGGGCGCACGACACGTCAACAGGGAACAACTATGTCAATCAAACCTCCATTTACGGATCTGGAGATTGAAAAAGCTCCATCCGGATTTTACGAAGGCTACAGTCTTCCAATCGCGCTAATCAGTAAAACCATTATGGCTGCATTGGTCATCTGGGCACTCGTCTGGCCCGGCAATGCCAATGCGGTTCTGTCCGCTGTGAACAGCAACCTGCTGAACGGTTTCAACACCTTCTACATTGTCGCAGTCGGCGCCTTTGCTGTGTTCCTGTTCATTCTGGCGGCCCTGCCTGCGACCGGCCGCAAAAAGCTTGGCCCCGATGATGCCGTGCCGGAGTTCAACAACTTCTCCTGGTTCTCCATGATGTTTGGTGCGGGTCTGGGTGTTGGTCTGATGGTCTTTGCAACAGCCGAGCCGCTGGGCCTGTGGGCGTCCAACCCAGAGGTGCTGTCCGGTGCAGTCGAGGCAAACTCCGCCGAAGCGGTCCAGTCTGCATATCGCTACACGTTCCTCCACTACGGCTTCCACGCTTGGGCGATCTATGTGATGACGGGCCTGTCGCTGGCCTACTACGCCTACACACGTGATATGCCGCTGACCATTCGGTCTGCTCTGACCCCGCTGTTGGGCAAAGCAGCTAACGGTTTCCTCGGCCACCTGGTGGATGTGCTGGGTGTTGTTGCCACCATTTTGGGTGTTTCGGTCACAATTGGGTTTGGTGTCAGCCAGTTTGTCGACGGTGTCTACGCGGTCTCCGGTATGGATTGGCTGATGAATGGTGATGTCGAAGCACCGAAGCCTGGAATTGTCGGGCTCATCGCTGCTCTATTCGTGATCATGGGCTTGTCGATTCTTTCGGCCGTGTCGGGTGTTGGTCGTGGCATCAAATATCTGTCTAATCTGAACCTCGTTCTGTCGCTTATCCTGCTGATGACATTTGTTGTTTTCGGCTCCTTTGCCTTTGCAATGACAAAGTTTGGCAGCGGTTTGGTGGACTATGTTCTGCATTTCCTCCAGCTGTCGTTCGGCGCGTATGGCCCGCAGTCTGCGGACGCTTTTGCCTCTGCGTTGCCAACAGCGGCGCAATCGCTGGCTGCCGAAGATCTCAGCGCTGTTTACGGCGCGGCGACGTCTCCTTGGGGATCCCTTGGCGGGTTCACTGAAGGGCTGCCGGCGGCCGCCTCTGAACTGGATGCCGCGGCGCTCTATGCGGCAGGTGAACCCGGTCGCCAATTCGGCTGGCAGGCAGGGTGGACAACCTTCTACTGGGCCTGGTGGATTGCTTTCTCGCCCTTCGTTGGGTTGTTCCTGGCGCGGATTTCGCGCGGGCGCACGGTGCGGGAATTCATCCTGGGCTGTGTGTTTGCACCAGCGATTGTCTGTTTCCTTTGGATGACCATCCTGGGCGGCACTGCAATTGATCTGGAGCTGAACGGCGCCGCAGGCGGAGCGATCATCGGCGCGACAAATACTGCCAAGCTGTTTGTCACCCTGGAGCAGATGATTTCCGGCGGCTTCCTGACAGCCATCACTGTCATGTGCGTTGTATTGGTTCTGACATTCCTGGTCACCTCGGCAGACTCCGGTATCTTGGTGATGAACACCATCATGTCCGGTGGTGAGCAGGAAACCGGGATCAAGCACCGCATCGTTTGGGGGCTCATCCTCACATCCGTGATTGCGGCACTGATTGTTGCTGGCAACAGCGGCGCGGCTGCAAACCCGTTTGGCGCCCTGCAGAACGCGATGATTATCGGTGCTCTACCGTTCACCATTGTAATGGTCTTGATGCTCATTTCTCTGGTGAAAGCGCTGTACCGTGACAGTCTGCGCGATCGTTCGAATTGATCTGCCACATTAAACGATAGGACTGCAAAAGGCCGTGCATCTGCGCGGCCTTTTTTCATTCATCCCTGCAATCTATGAGCATTGCTCATACCGAAATACGGTAATCTCATTAGAAATTTGAGCCCAACTGGGTGATAAAGCCCTGAGATTTAAAGGGGTACGGCTATGGATCGCGCCGAGATTGTCCATCAGAATTTTCTTACTCGCTCCGTTGATGGGGATTTGCCAGAAGGGCCGCCCCCATCTGGGCGGCTGTCGGCGGAGCAGGCCGTGTCTGTTTACCGCGCTCAGGTGCTCAGCCGGGCGTTGGACCGGACAAGCCGGGCGATGCAGAAGGCGGGGCAGGGTTTTTACACCATTGGGTCCTCCGGACACGAAGGGATGGCGGCCGTTGCCCAGGCGCTGCGCCCCGACGACATGGCATTTTTGCACTACCGGGATGCGGCGTTCCAGATTGCCCGCGCGGGTCAGGTGCCAGGCCAGAACATTGCATGGGACATGCTGTTGTCCTTTGCGTGCTCCAGCGAAGATCCGACCTCAGGTGGGCGCCATAAGGTTCTTGGATCAAAACAATTGATGATCCCGCCCCAAACCTCGACCATTGCCAGCCACCTGCCAAAGGCTGTCGGAGCTGCGTATTCCATTGGCGCGGCCCGGCGGCATGCGCCAGAACATCGCGTGCTGCCAGAAGATGGTTTGGTCATGTGTTCCTTTGGCGATGCATCCGCCAATCATTCGACGGCACAGGGTGCGATCAACACAGCATGTTGGGCATCTGTTCAAAGCACACCTTTGCCCCTGTTGTTCGTGTGCGAAGACAATGGGATCGGAATTTCGGTCAAGACGCCAAAAGGCTGGATCGCAGCATCGATGTCGCACCGCCCTGGGCTGCGGTATTTTTTCGCTGATGGGCTGAACATCCACCAAACATACGAAGTGGCCTGTGAGGCCGCTCAGTATGTGCGCACGCAGCGCAAACCAGCGTTCCTTCATATTCGCACTGTTCGTCTTTATGGGCATGCAGGTGCTGATGTGCCGACCACGTATTTGACCGCTGCCGAGGTCGAAGCGGATGAGGCAAATGACCCGCTGTTGCATTCCGTGCGTTTGCTGTCCGAAGCGGATGCATTGTCGCGGCAGGCAGCGCGCGACGTTTATGTTGAAACATGCGCCCGGGTAGAACGGATCCGTCAAGAGGCTGTTACCAGGCCGCATTTGAAAACTGCAGCGGATGTCAGTGCGAGCCTTGTTCCGCCACATCGCACCTGCAGGAATGACATGGCTCCAACGCCGGAAAAGCGCGCTGAAATCTTCGGTAGTGACCTGCGCGCGCAGACAGAGCCGCAACCCATGAGCCGTCTGATCAACTGGGCCCTGACCGACCTGATGCTGGAGCACGGCGAGCTGATCGCGATGGGCGAGGATGTCGGTCGCAAAGGTGGCGTTTATGGTGTGACGCAGAAGCTGCAGCAGCGTTTTGGGCCCGACCGGGTTATCGACACCCTGCTGGATGAACAATCGATCCTGGGTCTGGCGATTGGCATGGGCCACAATGGGTTTGTGCCGATCCCCGAAATTCAGTTTCTGGCCTATCTGCACAATGCGGAAGACCAGATTCGAGGGGAGGCGGCGACATTGCCGTTTTTCTCCAACGGTCAGTTTGCAAACCCAATGGTGCTGCGCATCGCGGGGCTTGGTTACCAGAAAGGATTTGGTGGTCATTTCCACAATGACAATTCGCTGGCTGTTTTGCGCGACATCCCCGGTATCATCATTGCCTGTCCATCCGATGGCGCCGATGCAGTGATGATGCTGCGTGAGGCAGTGCGGTTGGCCCGTGAAGAACAACGTGTTGTGGTGTTTCTGGAGCCAATCGCGCTTTATCCAATGCGCGATCTGCACCAAGCCAAAGATGGCGCTTGGATGCGAACCTATCCGCCGAACGACAGTCGCATCGGTTTGGGTGAGGTTGGCGTTCACGGCGATGGAACTGATTTGGCCATTATCACCTACGGAAATGGCCGCTATCTGTCGGCTCAGGCGCAGGCCACCCTGACACAGCAGGGAGTGGATGCGCGGATTGTCGACATGCGATGGCTGGCACCTCTGCCCAAAGAGGCACTGCTGAAAGCCACCAAAAATGTAGAGCGCATCCTAATCGTGGATGAATGTCGAACCACCGGCAGCCAGTCTGAGGGGCTCTTGGCAATGTTCCATGAGGCTGGAAAGCGGCATGTCACCCGCATCGCGGCCGAGGATTGCTTTATTCCGACCGGACCGGCCTATGCGACCACTTTGCCCTCCAAAGACGGCATCGTCGATGCTGCCTTGCGCCTGATGGAAGACCGCTCATGACCCGCACTGCTGTTTTGATCTGCCCTGGCCGGGGCACCTATAATGCCACCGAGTTGGGATATCTTGCGCGTCATCACGGTCAGCGATCAGGCCTAATCGACTTGTTCGATGCGCAGCGCGCGGCTTTGGGGCAGGAGACATTGACGGCTCTGGATGGAGCGGAGCGATTTTCGATGGCGAAGTATTCGCGAGGGGATGTGGCCTCACCGCTCATTTTCAGTTGTGCATTTGCTGATGTTCACGCCCTGGATGAGGATATCGAGATCGTCGCTGTCACGGGCAACTCGATGGGTTGGTATATCGCTTTGGCGGCATCTGGCGCGTTATCGGCCAAAGATGGCTTCGAGGTCGTCAACACAATGGGCCATCTGATGCAGGATCATCTGATTGGTGGTCAGTTGGTCTACCCTTGTCAAAGCGCGGATTGGCAGCTTGACCGGCCCCGCAAAGATGAGCTGCTGCAGTTGGTTTCCGACATCAATCAACGAGAGCATCATCAACTCGCGCTTTCTATTGATCTCGGTGGCATGCTGGTCTTGGCCGGCAATGACACCGGTTTGGCTGCATTCGAAAAGGCCGTGCCAGTTCTGCAGGACCGTTTTCCAATGCGGTTGCCCAATCATGCGGCGTTTCACACGGAGTTGCAGGCCCCTGTGGCAGCTGAAGGTCGGGCTCGTTTGCCAGTGACGCTGTTTCAGCAGCCCAAGACTCCAATGATTGATGGTCGCGGCTACATCTGGTGGCCATCTGCCGACCCGATGGAGGAGCTGTGGTCATATACATTGGATACGCAGATCGTGGAGTCCTATGACTTCACACGCGCGGTCCAGGTTGCTGCGCGGGAATTCGCCCCTGATCTTTTCATTGTAACCGGCCCAGGCACCACTTTGGGCGGCGCGGTTGCCCAATCGCTGATCCAGATTGGCTGGCAGGGCTTGTCGGGCAAGGCTGATTTCAAGACCCGTCAGGCGCAAGACCCGATTGTTGTCTCCATGGGGGATGCAGAGCAGCGGGCGCCTGTCTCTCACAATGGTCGGGGCTGATCCTACGCTACCCCGCCGTGTCAGCTGCATGCGCTCTGATCAGATCATGCGAATGACGTCTTTGTTGATCGAGAGAACATAGCCACGTTTTGCGATATTTTTGACTAGCAGTTCGCTGACCAATTGATTGCCAAGCGTATCGCGGAGCCGCTTGATGCGGGTGGCTCCGGCGGCCTCTTCGCAGTCAATGGCCGGCCGACCCGATATCATCGCTTCGATCTCTGCGCCGGATAGAACATCGTCGTCCAACCGCGCTTCTGCGAGAACCGACAGCGTTTCCATGGCCGCGGCGCTGAGCTTGAAGCCCATGGTGTTCAGATAGACCGTGTTTTCCTCACGACTGATCAGCAGTTCCGTGACTTGAATGCCCGCGCGTTCGATCCGCGCCATCCGCCGGTTCAACATTACCAGCATGGCCAATACAACAAGCGCCGCGATCATCATCATGGTGGCAAACACCAGCAGCACAAAGATGACCATCCGGTAGCTTGTTAGAGTGTCCGCAAAGGCGGTGCCAGATTGGGCCAGTATTTCGAGCAGTTTGATCTCTGCCTGAGTGGTCAGGTCATTCGCGACAAAGAGCTGTTCCACTTTGTTGTTGAATGCATTGCCGTCAGGCAGAGTGAGCAGCAAAACCGTGCCCGCAAACACCAAAAGTGCGACGATTGCCGTGATACCCAGGGCGATGACACGGCTACCAGCAGCGCGGACCTCAGAAACGGAGATAGTAGGGTCCAGCATCCGCTTTCCTTTGATCAAGACCGTCTGGCCCGAAAACCGCCAAGACATTCAATAGCGTCCATCCGGCTGCGGATAGGCGCCCTTTGATCTCGGCTTCTGCCGAGGGCTTGTTGCAGGCGCCGCGCAGTTGAACAACGCCATAGTGCAGGCGCAGGGGCGCGTCCTGCTTGGCTTTGTAGTCGGCGAAACACTGGGCGGCAGCGGGTTGGGCGGCCGTCAGCAAGCACGCAACAAAACCGGCGAGCAGAAGGTTTCTTCGGGTGAGATGTGTCATGGGCCCACCCTGCGCGTTTGTGGCTCGATATTCAATAACAACAGGCCTTTAACAGTGCTGATATCTGATAACAGCCAGGCGTTATTGCCTGTCTGATGGCCTCAGCCGCAGTCTGATCACATCGGTTCTTGGACCATTTGTTATCGACACTGAGGAAGGACACATCATGTTCCGCATCCCCCTGCACACCAGCCAATCGGCCCAATCGGCACACGGTCTGGATCAAAAGCCCAACCATCATCGCAAGTTCATTGCACTGGTTGTTGCTGCCGCCATTGCGATCACGGGATTTTCGACAGCGCCTGCCAAAGCGGATGAAGATGTCGCCAAAGTTCTTGCTGGTCTCGCCGTGCTGGGCATTATCGGAGCCATCATCAATGACGCCGACGACAAAGCCCACAGGCCAGTCACGCGGCCGTATCATCCGCAGCGACCAAAACCACTGCCGCCACGTATTGCGCGCTACGACCTGCCTGCAAAATGCGTGCGTTACTTCCCGCGCTATAGCCAAAGCAAAACTCTGATCGGGCGTGGTTGTCTGCGCAAGAACTACGGATATGAGCATAAGCTCCCGTCTGCCTGCCGCGTGACATTCTGGAATGGCAAACGGAATCGCACAGGGTATCGGCCCGAGTGCCTCACAAATCGTGGCTATCGGATCACACGTCGCTGAAATCAGAGCATGTCTTTCGAGCAGACTTGGGGGCTTTGGCCCCCCTTTTTTTGCGGTTTGATGGTCTGCTGCTTGCGCAAATGGGCAAAACCGGATCAGACAGGCATATGGATTATCCTGATTACAGTTTAGAAGCAGCTGCCATTGCGCGCGGCTACAGGCGCATCGCGGGCGTGGATGAGGTGGGGCGCGGCCCTTTGGCGGGGCCGGTGACCGCAGCAGCGGTCATTCTCGACCCGGATGCCATTCCCGAGGGGCTGAATGATTCAAAGAAGCTGAGCGCCAAAAAAAGGGAGGCTGTGGAGACAGCCATCTTCCAGTCTGCAGAAGTTTCCATTGCGCACGCTTCAGTGGAAGAGATTGATTCCGTGAACATTTTACGTGCCTCGCATCTCGCGATGGAGCGCGCCGTTGCGGCACTTGATCCGCCACCGGACTATTTGTTGATAGATGGCAATTTGATCCCCAAGGGCCTGCGCGAGCCCGCGGAATTTGTGATCAAGGGCGATGGCAAATCAGTCTCCATCGCGGCTGCATCTATTGTGGCTAAATTGGCGCGGGATCGGATCATGGTGGATTTGGCGCAACAGTTCCCGGGATATGGATGGGAGAAAAACGCAGGTTACCCGTCCAAACAGCATTGCGAGGCACTCGTCGAACAGGGTGTGACCCCACATCATCGCCGATCCTTTAAGCCGGTACACAAGATCTTGTATCAAGAGTGAAGCGCACCGCGTTGTTCTAAAAAACAAATTGACCTCGATTCCCTGATAACTCATCCTGTGGACAACCAAAATGAGCGCAAAAATGCGCCGTGGTTATCGAGGCAGAGCAAATGAACAAAACACTTACACGGGGCGCGTCAGCGCTCCCTCTAAACGCGATCCTTGATGGTGACTGCATCGAGGTGATGGCTGGTCTTCCGTCAAATTCGGTCGACATGATCTTTGCGGATCCCCCATATAACTTGCAGCTCAAGGGGCAGTTGCACCGCCCTGACAACAGCAAAGTCGATGCGGTTGATGATCACTGGGATCAGTTTTCCAGTTTTGGTGTCTACGACCGGTTCACGCGCGATTGGCTGGAGGAAGCCCGCCGGATCCTGAAGCCCAACGGCTCGATCTGGGTGATTGGATCCTACCACAACATTTTTCGCGTCGGGTCTGCGATGCAAGACGAAGGGTTCTGGATCCTCAATGATGTGATCTGGCGCAAGTCGAATCCGATGCCGAATTTCCGCGGCAAGCGTTTCACCAATGCCCACGAAACCATGATTTGGGCGTCGAAGTCAGAAGGCGCAAAATACACCTTCAACTACGAAGCCTTGAAGGCGCTGAACGAAGGCCTGCAGATGCGGTCGGATTGGGTTTTGCCGATCTGTACTGGCCACGAACGCCTGAAAGACGAGGCGGGCAACAAGGCCCACCCGACCCAAAAACCAGAAGCCTTGCTGCATCGCATCTTGCTCGGTGCGACAAACCCCGGTGATGTGGTGCTAGATCCCTTCTTTGGCACGGGCACCACGGGCGCAGTCGCCAAAATGCTGGGCCGTGAGTTCATTGGCATTGAACGCGAAGCGGCTTATCGCGAAGTGGCTGAAAAGCGCATTAAATCCGTACGCAAGTTCGACCGTGAGGCGCTGCAGGTGTCTGCCAGCAAGCGCGCGGAACCTCGCGTGCCCTTTGGTCAGCTGGTTGAGCGCGGTATGCTGCGCCCCGGCGAAGAACTGTATTCGATGAACCGTCGCCACAAGGCAAAGGTGCGCGCGGATGGCACTCTGATCGGCGACAACATCAAGGGATCCATCCATCAGGTTGGCGCGCATCTGGAGAATGCACCGTCCTGCAATGGCTGGACCTACTGGTGTTTCAAGCGTGATGGCAAAACGGTTCCTATCGATGTTTTGCGCCAGCAGATCCGGGCGGAGCTGCAGAACTGACCCCCATTCACCACCTGTGTGAAACCGTTGGTGCTGGCATTATGTCAGCGCCAAACTTGCCCCGCCGTGATCGGCGGGGTCTTTTTGTCTAGGACGATGGCTGACAGACGTGCAATTGGCCGTCGGGATGACTATTTTCATGCAAACAGCCGCAGAGGGATGGCAAGGATATGGCAAAAACTTCGACGCCCCCGCGCGACAGCGATGCCGCTTTGACCAACCAGGAAACGTCCTACGCGCTGGATGCGTTGACGTTGCACAAACAAAATGGCGTTGAGCTTGCGGTACGGACGCGGTGGATCGCTATGGCGATCACGGCTGTGTTCCTTGTCTATGTCTACCCTGCCTGGGCCGTGCTTTATTATCACGCTATTCTGGGGCTGCTGTGTCTCAATGGATGGTTCATCCGCAAAGCGGCCAGAGTGGGCCAGTCACGACGCGAGCTGCTGCTGATATATGCTGATCTTGCGCTGATGACGTTTGGCATCGTTGTTCCAAACCCGTTCGGCGATAATGGCATGCCGGTTGCCATGCAGTATCGGTTTGATAACTTTCAGTATTTTTTTATTATCCTGGCGCTTGGCACGCTGGCGTATTCTTGGCGCACCGTAATCGCAATTGGCTTTTGGACCGTGCTCATCTGGTTGAGCGCTGCTGCCTTTGCCTGGTGGATCAGCGAACCGGTCCCAGGCCTGTCCGAACGGGTGGCCGAGGCTGTGGGCAATGCACCGGCAATGATGGAGTTCCTTGACCCCAATAGTTTTGGCCTGCAGCTACGACTGCAGGAAGGCATCGTCTTTATGATTGTTGCTGTGACGCTCGCAGTGTCATCGCGGCGGTTTTACACGTTGATCGAAAACAACGCGGGGCTCGAGCGCGAACGCGCAAACCTCTCCCGCTATTTTTCTCCTAATGTCGTGGCGCAGCTGTCTCAGAATGACGAGCCACTGAAACAGGTCAGGCGGCAGGATGTCGCTGTCATGTTTATCGACATCTTTGGCTTCACCAAACTCGCGTCTCAAAAAGACGCCTATCAAGTCATCGATTTATTGCGAGAGTTTCATGGCCGCATGGAGCAAGATGTCTTCCGCCATGACGGCACGCTGGACAAGTATCTGGGCGATGGGCTCATGGCGACCTTTGGCACGCCTACTTCGGGGGAGCATGACGCGGCGAATGCGGTTGCCTGCGCAAGGTCCATGCAGCATGTAAGTGCCGGATGTAATCTCCCCAAAAGGGGCGTTTGAAATTTCCCCAGTTGGTAGCGTCCTGGGCGATTTTTGAACCTTAAATATTCAAAAATCGAACGGGGCGCGGGCCGTTAAGCTCGAAGCTCAAGAAGAAG
>NZ_JAJDWC010000027.1 GCF_022825805.1 Phaeobacter sp. | reverse complement strand
ACCCGCTTCGACGCGTGCGAACGCAGCAGCCCAAATCTCCAGTCGCCTACGGCTCGTTCCGATTTGGGCTGCTGCGGTACTAACTGAAGCGGACAATTGGCATGTTACCTACACCGGACAATTCAGAATGTTCTCGACATTCCCCTCATGACCAAATGGTTAACGCGACACCCCCTCCCCCAGGGCTGCGTAAACTGTGCTGGGCTTCACCGAGCCTTACTCGCCCTCACCACGATCTGCCCTCGCAACGAAAAAAGCGCCCCGCGATGCGAGGCGCTTTGTCGTTTCAACAGCCAGACGGCTTATTGGTCGAGGAAGCTGCGCAGCTTGCGCGAGCGGCTGGGGTGCTTCAGCTTGCGCAGCGCTTTGGCTTCGATCTGACGGATCCGTTCACGGGTCACGCTGAACTGCTGGCCCACTTCTTCCAGCGTGTGATCGGTGTTCATGCCGATGCCAAAGCGCATCCGCAGGACACGCTCTTCACGCGGTGTGAGCGAGGCGAGAACCCGTGTGGTGGTCTCTTTCAGATTTTCCTGGATCGCAGAGTCGAGCGGCAGAACGGCGTTCTTGTCCTCGATAAAATCGCCCAGCTGGCTGTCTTCCTCGTCCCCGATGGGGGTTTCGAGAGAGATCGGCTCCTTGGCGATCTTCATCACCTTGCGGACCTTCTCCAGCGGCATCTGCAGCTTTTCAGCCAATTCTTCCGGCGTCGGCTCGCGGCCGATTTCATGCAGCATCTGACGGCCGGTACGGACCAGCTTGTTGATCGTTTCGATCATATGGACCGGAATACGGATCGTGCGGGCCTGATCCGCGATGGAGCGCGTGATCGCCTGACGGATCCACCAGGTCGCATAGGTGGAGAATTTGTAGCCGCGACGGTATTCGAATTTGTCCACCGCCGTCATTAGGCCGATGTTGCATTCCTGGATGAGGTCGAGGAACTGCAAACCCCGGTTGGTGTATTTCTTCGCAATCGAAATCACGAGACGCAGGTTGGCCTCAACCATCTCTTTCTTGGCCTGACGGGCTTCTTTCTCGCCCTTTTGAACCTGCTGAACGATGCGGCGGAATTCCGAAATGTCCAAACCCACATACTGACCGACCTGCGCCATGTCGGCGCGCAGATCCTCGACCTTGTCAGACGAGCGGTCGATGAACATCTGCCAGCCGCGGCCAGGCTTTTCGCTCATCTCGGCCAACCAGTTCGGATCCAGTTCGCGGCCACGATAGGCTTCCACGAACTCGCGGCGGTTGATGCGCGCCTGATCGGCCAGTTTCACCATCGAGCTGTCGATGGACATCACCCGACGGTTGATCCCGTAGAGCTGATCGATAAGGGCTTCGATCCGGTTGTTGTGCAGGTGCAGCTCGTTCACGAGCTTCACAATCTCCGCCCGCAGCGCCTGATAATGCGCTTCGTCTTCTGCGGAGAAGGACCCATCTTCGTTAAGGGTCGCAGAGATACGGCTGTCCTGCATCTCGCTTAGTTGCGAATAGTCGGACGAGATCTGCTCCAGAGTGGTCAGCACCTTGTCCTTCAGCGCAGCTTCCATGGCTGCCAGGGACATGTTGGCCTGATCATCTTCGTCATCTTCATCGTCAGAGGCAATCGGGTTGCCATCGGCGTCCAATTCGGGGCCTGTGTCTTTTGCGGGCTTGTTGGCGGCAACCGCAGAGGTGTCGACCACAGGCTCGCTGACCTCGCCGTCCTCATCCAGCTGGTTGCCGAATGTGGCTTCCAGATCGATGACGTCGCGCAGAAGAATATCTTCGGACAGAAGTTCGTCGTGCCAGATGGTGATCGCTTGGAATGTCAGCGGGCTCTCGCAGAGCCCCTGGATCATCGTGTTGCGCCCGGCCTCGATCCGCTTCGCGATGGCGATTTCGCCCTCGCGGCTGAGCAGTTCGACAGAGCCCATTTCGCGCAGATACATGCGCACTGGGTCATCCGTGCGGTCCAGCTTCTCGGTCTGCGCACCGGCAACCGCAACCTCGCGGTTGCTGTCTGTGGTCACCAATTCGGTGGAGCCTTTGTTCTCCTCCTCCTCGGCTTCCTCATCTTCGATGATGTTGATCCCCATTTCCGAGAGCATCGACATCACGTCTTCGATCTGCTCCGAACTGACCTGATCCGGCGGCAGGACCTGATTGAGCTGATCGTAAGTGATGTAGCCTTTCTCACGCGCCTCAGCGATCATCTTCTTGACCTGAGCCTGGCTCATGTCGAGAGAGATTTCGGGCTCCTGATCATCAGGTTTGCGGTCGTCGGTATCTTTGGCGGCCATTCAATGCTCCTCGTAGGGGCTGGGGCGATTCGGTTTTGCGAATCATTATCGCAATCCGCTGATTCGTCACCCGGTTTACCCGTTTTTCTTTTGCTCTTCCTTAGCAAAACGACTCACTGAGGCTCAGCGGTCACTTCTTGGAATAGCCAATTCTCTCCAAAAGGGCTCCGAATGCATCACGCTCCTCACGATTGAGACGCGCCCCATTTTCACCCACATCATATTGCGCGCGATCTTCGTTTTCACTGCGCACAGCTTTGTTTCTCGCTTCAGCGGCTTGTCCCAAACGCCAGGTCACGGCCTCATCTGCCAAGCCGTCCAAATCCTCCCCGGCCTCAGCGATTTCGGCATCCAGACCCTGACTGGCCTCCAGTTTCGCGAATTCCTCAGCCAGTGTCAGACTGGCCGTTTCGACATCACCGGGTTTGCGCAGGCAAGGGACAATTGCCACATGGCGTAGCGCAAACAGGTTTTCAAGGGCATGGCTGCCTGCAGCGGCATTAATCTCGTCTCGCAGGCGCTCTGGGCTGGCGATTCCATGGCGCAGAACAAGATCACGCAGCAATGCATGATCGGACGCAGCGCAGGCCATCCGCTCCAGATTGGTTTCGAACTGCGCAATCACCTGCGGCGTGGTGATCACCGTCGCCAGGATTACAGCCTCGCGCACGCGGATAAGCGCCTCGTCGCTGCCCCCTGCCAGCAGCGAATTGCGGGTGCTTTCCAGCGGAACCGGCGGCGCATTTTTGCCCCGCCATGGCGCGCGGGCGCCGTCGCGAAAGCCGCCTTGTCTGCCAGGCCCGCCAGATCGGCCAGATCCCGATTTGACAAAGGTGGGCCCGCCGCGCCGGTTGGCGCCATCCTGCAAAGGTGCGGGCGGCTGACCGGCATCGAAGGGGGCGCCGCCATCATAGGCTGGCCCTGCATCGAAATCAGGCGAAAAGCCGGGATCAAAACCAGGATCAAAGCCCGTATCAAAACTGGGCGCATATCCGGGATCCCCGCCATAGTCTGGCATTGGCCCAGGATCGCCGCCCAGACCGGGTTCCGCCATCAGGGCGCCGCTGTCGTCTCGCGGGCGACCACCGCGGAACAGCTGCCAGCGCATATCCTGGATGTCTTCGCCATAGTGACGCCGGATGGAGGGGTCGCGGATCAGCCGGATCTTGTCACGCAGCGCCTTATCCAGCGCGGCCTTGCGCTCCGGGCTGTCAAACACGCGGCCCTCGGTTTCGCGCTGCCACAGCAGTTTCACCATCGGCATCGCATTGTCCAAAACAGCCTGAACGGCCTCGGGCCCTTCACCGCGGATCAGATCATCGGGGTCCTTGCCCTCCGGCATCAGCGCAAAGCGCAGCGATTTGCCTGCCTCCAGAAGGGGTAAGGCCAGATCAATCAGCCGCATCGCAGCACGCAGGCCCGCCTTGTCCCCGTCCAGGGCGATGATCGGCTCATCCGAAATCCGCCACAGCATGTGCAGCTGATTTTCAGTGATTGCAGTGCCGAGCGGCGCAACCGAAGCCGGAAATCCGCCCTCCGCCAACGCGATCACATCCATATATCCTTCGGCCACCAAGAGCTGCCCGGTCTTGCCCGATGCGGTGCGCGCGGGGCCATGATTGTAAAGGCTCCTGCCCTTATCAAACAGCGCCGTTTCCGGAGAGTTCAGATATTTTGCATTGTCGTTGGGATCCATCGCCCGCCCGCCAAAAGCGATGGCACGGCCGCGTGCGTCCCGGATCGGGAACATGATGCGATTGCGAAAGGTATCGTAGGGTTTGCCACCCTTGGCCGACGGTTTGGCCAAGCCAGCCCCAAGGATCAGATCCTCCGACACGCCTTTGCCCCGCAGCGCATCCCACAGGTTCTGCCAGCCATCTGGCGCAAACCCGATTTCCCAACGCTCCTGCGCCTCGGGCGACAGACCTCTGCGGGCGAGATAGCTGCGGGCCTCTTCGGCTGGGCGGGTTTTCAGTTGCATCCGGAAAAAGCGGACCGCCTGTTCCATCACCTCTGCCAATTGGCTGCGGTGGTCCTGCTTCTGTTGGGCCTTGGGATCACGCGCGGGCATTTCCATCCCGGCCTCTTGCGCCAGGATTTCCACGGCCTCCATGAAGCCGACGTTTTCGGTCTCCTGCACAAACTTCAGCGCGTCGCCTTTGGCGTGGCAGCCAAAGCAGTAATAGAACCCCTTGCGGTCATCGACGTGGAAACTGGCGGTTTTTTCGTGATGAAACGGACAGGGCGACCACATGTCCCCTTTGCCCTGGTTGGATTTGCGCTGGTCCCACATCACCTTGCGCCCGACCACTTGGGTCAGGCTGACACGGGTGCGCAATTCATCAAGAAAGCCGGGGGGCAGCGACATATCAGTTGCTCTGGAGCTGTTTCTTCATCTCTTGGATCTGATCCCAGTTGTCCAAGCATTGCTGTTCCAAGATAGCGCCAAAATCGGTCTTGCGTAGGTCGCGTTTGCGCAGGCCATAGATATGCGCGCTCAACTGTGGCAGGGCGTTGCTGTAGGCATCCGGCCAGGCAGGCTCTGCCGCCACGATGGTTTCCACCACGTCCTCTTGTTTTACCCCATCCAGACGCGCCTGCTGCACGGCAGACATCACCTGCCCCTGATAGCGGCAGCTGTCTTCCTTGCTGTCCTCGGCAAAGGCAGGCGCTGCGGACAGGACAACAGCAATTAGCGCATGACGGATCATGGATCGGGCTCCCGGAATCAGTTGGCGATCCCCAAAGACTACCCCCGTGCCGCGACAGCTTCCATCGCTGTTTTGAGATCATGCACAAGTGTCTGCGCCATCGAACGAAACACCATGATCTGAAACCTCTGTGTCCCCAGCCGCGTCACCGATGCCATCATATGGCGCAGATCGCAGCGTGCGGAATGCCCCCGTTTGAAGACAGAGGGCCGCAGGTCAATCGAACACAGTCGCGCCAGCACATCCTCGGCGCCCGGCCCCTCCAGCGCGACACAGGCCCAGCCATCGCTCTGATCCACCAGCGCCGCATGACCCGCCAGTTTGGGGTCTGCCGCTTGACCGATCAGCAACGCCTGATCCCGCCCGAACCACAACAGGCGCACCCCCTGCTTCGACTGGCTCCGATTGGCTGCGGGCCATCGCAACCCGTGGGTTTCGCTCATATCGGCCCTGACCTGATCCAGCTGCCCGGGATAGGGCGCAATCGACGTCACCTGCCCCAGTGCGAGTTCCGTTACCGTCAATGCCCCAATGCTCAGCGGCAACAGCCCATCACAGGGTGATTTTTCACGCAGCTCAACCACGGGCCCGCTCCCCTTCTGGATCAAAGAACACGGGGTCTGTGATCTCGCAGATCACATCCAACCCGGCTGTATGATCAACCACCCGGACGGGATCGCCGATGCGGTCCAATCCGTTGCTCACCAACGCAAGGCCAATCATGTGTCCCAGCGTCGGCGAATGCCCGACCGATGTCACGTAGCCCTGATCATTGATGCGCTCCACCGTGTCTTCGGGATCAAACACATGTGCGCCGGCGGTCAATTTCTGGTCTGCATCTCTTGGCTTCAACCCAACCAAACGGCCCCGGTTTTTGTCCACCAGTCCCGGTCGCGCCGCCATGACCTGCCCTACAAATGGCCGATCCGATTTCTGCATCCCCTCCATGCCCAGATCGTGCAGGCTGGCGGTGCCATTGATTTCCGCGTGGGTGAGAAAGCCCTTTTCCAGCCGCAGGACATTCAACGCCTCCATGCCGTAGGCGCCTCCGCCCAGGGCCTCTGCCTGCGCCACAAGCGCTGTGAACAGGCTTTCGCCATAGCGCGCGGGCACCGCAATTTCATAAGCCTCTTCGCCGGAGAACGAAATCCGGAACATCCGCGCCGCCACACCGCCGATCGATACGCGGCCGCAGGACATGAAGGGCCAGTCCGCAGCGTCAAAACCACCGTCCAACAACCCATCCAGCAGCGCGCGCGACTGGGGTCCCGCAACTGAGAACTGCGCCCATTGCTCGGTGACGGAGCTGATCCGAACCTGCCAATCCGGCTGCATCACCTGGGTGACAAACTCCAGATGCGCCATCACCTGCCCCGCTGCCGCGGTTGTAGTCGTCATCACATAGTGATCCGGAGCAAGGCAGGCGGTGGTGCCATCATCCATCACAAAGCCATCTTCGCGCAGCATCAGACCATATCGCACCCGACCGGGGGCCAGTTTGGCAAAACGATTGACATAGACAAAATCGAGCAGCTTTGCCGCATCCGGTCCCTGAATGTCGATCTTGCCCAGCGTGGAGACATCCGTCACGCCCACCGCCGAGCGCACATAGCCCACTTCGCGATCACAGGATTGGCGCCAGTTGCTTTCCCCCTGCTGCGGAAAGTAGGCCGCGCGGTACCACAGGCCCACCTCCATCATGGTGGCGCCGCGGTCCTCCGCCACCGCATGGGAGGTCAGCAAACGCCGGGGCGTATATCCCTGCCCCGTGGCCCCCGCCGCCATCGCACCCAGTGGAACGGGCACATAGGGTGGTCTGAAGGTGGTGGTTCCAGTCTGGGCAATGGTTTGCCCCGTGGCCTCTGCCAAGACCGCAAGCGCAAGCACATTTGAGCTTTTGCCCTGATCGGTGGCCATCCCCTGCGTGGTGTAGCGCTTCATATGCTCGACGGAGGCGAAGTTCTCTTGCGCCGCCTGGCAGATGTCTTTCACCGTGACATCGTTTTGAAAATCGACCCAGGCGCGCCCCTGCATCCACGCGAACCCACCAGAAGGCTTCCCATGGGCCCGGCTATGCGCAGGCACTGACCACAGCGGCGTTATCCGGTACGCATCTGTTTCAGACTGCGGCACATCAATGGCAACCGCCGTCTTGCCCAGCGCCTCCAGCGCACGTTGCGCCGCCTCTGCCCCATCCTGCAGCGCCTGCGCCGTAGTGAACAGGCCACGACAGGCCCCAACAGGCTCGAGTCCGGGCACCGCGCCAATGCTCCCCTCCGTCTGGGGCACAAAGGCCGCGATATCGCGCTGCCACCGGGGCCGCCCGTTTAGATGGCAGGTCAAGTGGAGCGTTGGGTTCCAGCCTCCGGACATCGCCAGGCAATCAGTCTGCAATTTCTCCTCGCCCGCAACAGACCGCAGGGTGATCGCATCCAGCCTACCGCGCCCAGAGCTGTTACAGACCTGCGCCCCGCGGATAACGCGAAACTCAGTGCTGGTTGGCGCGTCATGGCGACTGTCGATCACCGCAGCAACATGTACGCCTGCTGCCGTCAGATCGCGTGCAGTGCGATGGGCATCATCGTTGTTGCCAAACACCGACACCCGCTCGCCACAGGCCACGCCCCAACGGTTCAGATAGCTGCGCACCGCGCCGGCCATCATGATGCCGGGCCGGTCATTATTCGCAAACGCAATCGGACGTTCCAAAGCGCCAGCTGCAAGGATCGCGCGTTTGGCGACAATGCGCCAGAAACACGCCACTGGCGCAGAACTGCCGCGCCCATGGTGACGTTCCAACGCAGCATATGTGCCCTGATCATAAACACCTGTGACAGTGGTGCTGGGCATCCGGCGCACCGTGTCGTAGCTGTCCAATTCCGCAATAGTGCGATCAACCCACTGCTGCGCAGGCACCCCGTCGATCTGCTCTTGTTCGCTCTGCAACCGGCCTCCCGGCGTCAGATCCTCATCACACAGAATGACATCCGCGCCACCGCGCGCCGCCTGCAACGCCGCCATCAACCCTGCAGGACCACCCCCAATGACCAGAAGGTCACAATGGGCAAATGCCTTTTCATAGGTCGCATCATCCGGCGCCCCGGACAAAGCCCCAAGGCCCGCCGCCCGGCGGATCAACGGCTCGTAGAGCTTTTCCCAAAAGGACGCGGGCCACATAAAGGTCTTGTAGTAAAACCCCGCCCCCAGAAACGGCGCCGCGAGATCATTGATCGCCATCGCATCAAATTCAACCGAAGGCCAGCAATTCTGACTGCGCGCAACCAGCCCCTCCCGCAACGGCAGGGTGGTGGCGCGCACGTTGGGCTCCTGGGCGGCTCCCTCGCCCACAGTGACCAGGGCATTGGGCTCTTCGCTGCCAGCAGTCAGAATGCCGCGGGGCCGGTGGTATTTGAAGGACCGCCCCACAAGGTGGATGCCATTGGCCAAGAGCGACGCCGCCAGCGGTTCGCCCTCACGTCCCCGCAACACGCGACCATTGAAGGTAAAGGACACATCACGTGCATCCGCCACAGACCCGTAACCAGCAATGCGCATCACGTCCGCCCCGCTGTTGTCGCAGGCGTTTGACCCGCCAGTGGATCCAGCATCTGATGCGTGGTGGTGTCCCGGCGCAGTTTCACCCAGGCACCACAGCCCTGTTGATGATGCCACCATTCCTCCAATGGACCGGCCGGATTGTCGCGCAAATGTACATAAGCATGCCACTCAGCGGCGCTGGCTTCGGGCGCGGGCTGTGCAACGGCGGCACCTCGATAGGTAAATTCACGACGATCCCGTTCACCGCAGATCGGGCAGAGCAGTCTCATGACGCAGCCCCTTTCACCTTTCCAAAAATACTCATGCCACCCCTATCCGGCAGCTCAATGCAGATTGTGTTGCGCACCGGTGGCCTCCTCATCCATCAGGCCGTGGCCCGTTTCGAAACGATCCAGCCGGTAGGCTGCCGCCGCCTCATGGGGCCGGTCCGTGGCAATCAGATGTGCAAAACAATGGCCGGAGGCTGGGGTGGCCTTGAACCCGCCATAGCACCACCCGGCATTCAGATAGAGACCTTCGATGGGCGTCCGGTCGATGATTGGCGAGCCATCGGGCGTCATGTCCATGATACCGCCCCAGCTGCGCAGCAGACGCGCTTTGCCGATGGCAGGCAGCATCGCCACACAGGCCTCCATCGTATGTTCCACCATCGGCAAATTGCCCCGCGCCGCATAAGACGCATAGAGATCCAGATAGCTGCCAAACACCAAACCGCCCTTATCAGATTGGCTGATATAAAGATGCCCTTCGGCAAAGGTGATGACATGATCGATGATTGGCTTCAGCCCTTCGGACACGAAGGCCTGCAACACATGGCTTTCGATCGGCAGCGTCAGGCCCGCCATCGCCGCCACCTGACTGGAGCGGCCAGCGGCTGCCATAGCCACTTTTTTCGCGCGGATCGGGCCCCGCCGTGTCTCCACCCCGACCACCTGCCCCGCTTCGACACGGATGCCGGTGACTTCACAGTTCTGTATCAGATCCACACCGCGTTGATCCGCTCCACGCGCATAGCCCCAGGCGACAGCATCATGACGCGCCGTGCCCGCCCGACGCTGCAGCAGCGCGCCCTGGATCGGAAAGCGATTGTTGTCATAGTTCAGATCGGGCACCATGGCGCGCAGGCGATCACGGTAGAGGATTTCCGCATCGTCGCCCTGATTGATGATCGCATTGGCCCGGCGCACCGCAGCATCGCGCTGACCATCATTGTGGAACACATTCAAAATCCCACGTTGCGACATCATCGCGTTGTAGTTCAGCTCCTGCTCCAACCCTTCCCACAACTTCAGCGAATGGGAATAAAATTCAGAGTTGCCAGGCAGATAGTAGTTGGCGCGCACGATTGTGGTGTTGCGGCCAACATTGCCGCCGCCAAGATAGCCACGTTCCAACACGGCGATATTGGTCAGGCCGTGTTCCTTTGCCAGATAGTAGGCTGTCGCCAACCCATGGCCACCACCGCCGATGATCACGGCGTCATATTCGGCCTTTGGATCGGGGCTGCGCCAATGCGGGCCCCAGCCGCGATTGCCCGTCAGCCCCTCGCGCAGAATTCGCAATCCAGAAAATCGCATCTCCACCCTCTCCGTACCATAAGCCGCCCACCTCGGGTCCCTCGCCACATTGCCGAGAGCCCGCCGGTAGATGGCAATGTCAGCAGTCTGACCCGTTTTTGAACCATGTTCCAGCCCCAACCCAAGCAGCCGATTGCCGCTCGTTCTACGCCGTGGCAGTGGCAGGTCGGTCCATGGTCTGATCATTGTTGAGATGATGTTCAGCACACACCAGACACATGTGTCCAGTGTTTTTCATATGCATAGCCCAGCATACAGTTCCGCGGCCAACCAGGCGTACTGCCGCAACCGCGTCCAACGACCTGCGCGCGGTACAAAAAAGAGGCGGGATAAACCGCCTCTTCAATCGCTCAAAACCTTGCATGCTCAGCAAGCTGTCCGCAAACCGATCACAGCCCTTTGGCGTGATAGCTCTTGGCAACCTTGTCGATGGACACAAGATAGGCAGCTGTGCGCAGATCAGTGACATCATTGCGCCCATGCCAAACCTCACGCATCGACTGGTAGGCGGTACGCATGGTGTCATCCAGACCGGAGCGCACCAGTTCCAGCTCATCCGCGCCACGCAGATAACGCTCTTTGAAGGCCGGGTTGAGGCTCCAGGTGTTACCGAGGCTTTCCGACAGCGTTTCCAGCTCGTCGATGACCAATTGGTGGCGCGCCTCTTCCTGACGGCGCTGCATCCGGCCAAAGCGGATATGCGACAGGTTTTTGACCCATTCAAAATAGGACACGGTCACACCGCCTGCGTTGGCATACATGTCAGGAATGATCACGCAGCCTTTTTCGCGCAGAATGTCATCAGCACCGGCTGTCACCGGGCCATTCGCGGCCTCGATGATCAAGCGCGCTTTGACATTGGCTGCGTTGGACAGGTTGATAACCCCCTCCAGAGCCGCCGGGATCAGGATGTCACAATCCTCTTCCAGCAGGAGAGCGCCGTTTTCGACGTAGCGTGCACCCGGATACCCGGCCACGCCGCCATGTTCGCCGATCCACTGACGCACCGCGTCCACGTCCAGACCGCTTTCATCGATCAGGCCACCATCGCGTTCGATCACCGCGATCACTTTGGACCCGTCTTCGCCGGTCAGGAACTTCGCCGCATGGTATCCCACATTACCCAGCCCCTGGACGATCACCCGCTTGCCATCAAGGCTGCCCGTCAGGTTGGCTGCAGCCACATCCTCTGGGTTGCGGAAAAACTCCCGCAGAGCGTATTGCACGCCGCGGCCTGTGGCCTCGACCCGCCCGGCGATCCCGCCTGCGTTCAGCGGCTTGCCGGTCACACAGGCTTTGGCGTTGATGTCCGTGGTGTTCATCCGGGCATATTGGTCAGCGATCCAGGCCATTTCCCGTTCACCGGTGCCCATGTCTGGCGCCGGGACGTTTTGCGATGGGTTGATCAGATCGCGTTTTGCCAGTTCATAGGCAAAGCGACGGGTGATCAGCTCCAGTTCGTGCTCTTCGTACTGGCGAGGATCGATGCACAGCCCGCCCTTGGAGCCCCCAAACGGCGCCTCAACAAGCGCGCATTTGTAGGTCATCAACGCGGCAAGCGCCTCAACCTCGTCCTGGTTTACGCCCATTGCATACCGAATGCCGCCTTTGACGGGCTCCATATGCTCGGAATGGACCGACCGGTATCCCGTGAAGGTCTGAATATCGCCGCGCAGACGCACACCAAAACGAACGGTGTAGGTCGCATTGCAGACGCGAATTTTTTCTTCCAGTCCTGGCGGCAGATCCATCAGGGACACCGCCCTGTTGAACATCAGATCTACGCTCTCGCGGAAACTGGGTTCTGTTACGCTGCTCATCGGCCCTACTCCGTGTTCTACGACTCAAGTGCGATACTGTTTCTACAGTATGACTGGAGGGTTAAAGCTCTGCGACCTTTTTGACCATTCCCAACCAAAAAGAATCGAATTTTTCGCACTTAGGTTGCTTTGCAATTCGGCCGAATCCCTTTTGCGTCATCAGTTGTTTCAGGATTGAGAACAACACCCAAAGCGGCAGGCTGATTGCCCCATAAGCAGCAGACAATGCACCGGTTTTGAGCCCCTTTCCGCCCCATTTCCGCCATGTTTTTCGGGCATTAACCTCCCAGAAATTCCGTTTTCAGAAGGCGCTGCACCGGGGGGTCTGGCGACTGGGGGTTCACTGCAATGAGTGCGTTTGGTTCAAAACTTCTCTCTGCCGGACAGCGGGCAAAGCTGCTTGCCTCAACCGGGATCACAAATTTCGTCACCGACGAGTCCGGTGTCCTGCTGAAGCCCATGATCGGCTTCATGCTGTCCATGGTTGCCGTGGGCGGTATCGGAATCGATCTCATGCGGATGGAACGCGACCGGACCATTCTGCAATATACGCTCGACCGCGCCGTCCTTGCGGCCGCGGATCTGGACCAACAGCTGCCACCGGATGTGGTGGTGCAGGACTACCTGTCCAAAGCCGGATTGAACGAATACTACACGCCCCCCATCGCCGAAACCGGGATCGGGTTCAAACGCGTCAAGAGCACGATCGACACCACGTTTGAAACCCATATGTTGAACTTCTCCGGCGGCTCCGACATGCCGCTCTATGCCGCGTCGCAGGCGGAAGAGAGCATTGACGGGCTGGAAATCTCTCTCGTGCTCGACGTCTCTGGCTCAATGAACTCAAACAGTCGTTTGACCAACCTGAAATCAGCGGCGCGCGATTTCATCGACACAATGGTGGCAAACACCGCCGAAAACAAAATGTCGATTTCCGTGGTCCCCTATGCCACGCAGGTCAGCCTGCCTGAGGAACTGCTGGATCAATACAATGCCACCGAGGAGCATGAGTATTCAAATTGCGTGAACTTCACCGGCAGCCATTTCCAGACCACCGGACTGTCGCGCACCGAAAGCATTGACCGCACGATGCATTTCAGCCCCTGGGCCAACTATGACTACCGCCCATCGTCTGGGCTGGTGGAGTATCCGGTCTGTGATGATCGCGCGCACCGCGAAATTCTGCCGCTGCAAAAGGATGCCAGCACGCTCAAGAACTTCATCACCAATCTGCAGGCCTGGGGCAACACATCCATTGATGTGGGCATGAAATGGGGCACCATCCTGCTGGACCCCTCGGCCCAACCGGCAATTGCGGCCATCAC
Organism: Phaeobacter sp.; assembly: GCF_022825805.1. Lineage (GTDB taxonomy): Bacteria > Pseudomonadota > Alphaproteobacteria > Rhodobacterales > Rhodobacteraceae > Phaeobacter. The sequence continues at coordinate 9,537 of NZ_JAJDWC010000027.1, read as the reverse complement.
CGGCAACAGCACCGGCAGCGTGCCACCGACATTTTCGAACCGTCCCTCCAGCTTCAATGATCCCGAAACCCTGAAGGTGATCGTGCTGATGACAGACGGTCAAAACACATCGCAATATTATGTCGAAAGCGATCACCGCGACGGCCTGTCGCCAGTGTTCTGGAACCCTGCGGCGTCCAGCAATCGCGCCCGCTATTCTTCCTACAATCCAGGCAACGATAGCTACTGGTGGGACAATATGAACCGCTGGGAAGACCATGCCTACGGCCAGGGAAGCTATCGGCTGTGCAATGGCTACAGCTGCTGGTGGCAGGACGAAGAGGGCGAGCCCTCCCAGGTGCAACAGTTGACCTACGGCGAGCTGTTCGCGCGCACCTCATTGAAACATCTCTACAAATACATCTTCGCCGATTGGATGGGCTGGAACTCCGCGCGCAGCGCCTGGTACTATGGTGTCTACGACTACTGGAACACCTCCACCAAAAATGCCCGCACCCGCGCCATCTGCGAGGCGGCAAAAGACAGCGGCATCGTGGTTTACACCATCGGGTTCGAAGCGCCCTCTGGCGGTGTCGCCGTGCTGAAAGACTGTGCCAGCTCCGATGGGCATTACTTCGATGTGAATGGTCTGGAAATCAGAGATGCTTTCGCCTCCATCGCGACGTCGATCCGTCAGCTGAGGCTGACCCAATGATACGCGCCGCCCTACAACGCAAATGGCATAAGGGGATCGCGGCCCTGCGGCGGTTCCGCGACCGCGAGGATGGCACCGCGACAGTGGAATTTGCCATTGTGATCCCGTCGTTCTTTTTCATCTTGATGAATACGGTGGAACTGGGGCTGATCACCATCCAGCAATCCATGCTGGAGCGCGCGCTGGACCAAACCGTACGTGAGCTGCGTCTGTCCACAGGGGCCGCGAAACAGCACAATGAAATTCGTGATGAGGTCTGTCAAAGATCTGGTTTCATCGATGATTGCGCGACATCACTGCGGCTCGAAATGGTGCAGGTCGACCCTTATGCCTGGACCCCAGTCAACCCGGAACCAGACTGTATCAACCGGGTCGAAGACGTGCAGCCCGTGCGCAATTTCATCAACGGCGATTCCAACGAATTGATGTTTATCCGCGCCTGCATGGCGTTCAATCCGGTCTTCCCGTTCTGGGGGCTGGCCTCGCATATGGACACCGATGCCGACGGGCGCTTGCGGATCTATGCCACGTCCGCCTTTGTTCAGGAGCCAAGATAAGCCATGCTGACATCTCTGCGCACCCTGTTTCGCCGGTACAGACGTGAAACCGATGGCTCTGTCTCGGTGGAATACGCCTTCTACATGCCCCTGTTGCTGGGCCTGTTTGCGGCCTTCTACACCTATTTCGATGCGTTTCGCCAGGAGGGTGTGAACCTGAAGGCTGCTTACACCATCTCTGACCTGATCTCCCGCGAAACCACGACTCTGAACGAAGAGTATATCGACAGCATGCATGAGCTGGCAAAGCTGCTCATTCGTGTGGATTCCAGCATTTCGCTGCGCATCTCGGTGATCCGTTGGGACGAGGATGATGACCGCTATTATGTCGATTGGTCCAAAGTGCGAGGCGGCGGCTTTTTTGAATGGCAGGACGCTACGATCAATCAGGTGAAGGACGACCTGCCGAACATGCCCGACCAAGAGCGTGTGATCCTGGTTGAAACCCGCAATGATATCGAGCCCGCATTCCGGGTTGGCCTGCCGAGCATGGACATTGATAACTTTGTTTTCACCCGCCCACGTTTTTCGCCACAGATACCGTTCGAAGGCCAAAACAACGGCGGCGGCAGCCACAATGACGGCACTGGATCGACCGACTAGATTTACCGGATCTGCCGTCCAACAACTGCCATGGCTGCGAGAAATCGCCGTGGCGGATCCTCACTCTGGGTGAAACACCCTGCCACCTAATCCGCGTTGGGCGGTAATGAGCCGGATTGGATTAGGCGCCGGAGCCACTTGCGCCCCCGGCGCTTCCATCACGCTGCGCGACCATGATTGCGAGAATTTCGGCCATGGTCTTGCTCTGTGCTGCGGGTGTGACGCCGCCAATGCCGATCCGCTGGCCATAACGCCACCAAAGACCCGGACGCCACCTGCGATCCGCCTTGTCGAAGGTGCGGATCAAGAACCCGTTTGACGGTTTGAATGCGAAAATTCCGCGGTCCACAGCCGCGATATCAGCGGTCTTGGCAATCAGCACACCGTCAGAGCAGCGCAACTCATCCTTTGTCAGCTCGATGCGGAACTCCGTCGCCTGCCACAGACGCAGCGCCAGCCACAGCGCAAAGCCACCGACCGCCACAAGGAACAGCAACCAATGCGGCGCGGGGGGCTGTGCCAGTGCCACATAGATCAGCATGGCGCCAACCACCGTCAACATGCCCGTCGCCATAACGCGTCTCGGCTGTGCGGCCTCTACGGTTGCCAGGATCTCGTCGCTCATTCACTCCGCCCTTTTGTTGTCGTCGCCGGTTTTGGCGCGCCTGCGGCCGGATGTAGCCTGAATGCCGCGCAACGCCTAGCCCCCAGTTGCGGCGCCGGGCTGATCTGCCACGGATGAACACAGATGGACCAGGTTGAACCAGGCGCTCTGAGCGGATGATGTGCAAGACTGCACATCGGTCGTGACCAGACGCGCCTTTGCCCCTTGCTGCTGTGCGCCTATGTCAGGGTCAGGCGCAGCAAGTGGAGAGCCCCATGTCGATCAGACCCATTCTGGAACACCGCCCCGCAAGCCCAACACTGGAGGGCGCAGGCGTCAAATTGCATCGCGCCTTTGGCTTTCAGGATCCCAGCGAGCTGGATCCCTTCCTGTTGTTTGATGACTTTCGCAACGACCGCCCGCAGGATTTCGAAGCCGGATTTCCCTGGCACCCGCATCGCGGCATCGAAACCATCACCTATGTGCTGGAAGGCACCGTCGCGCATGGTGACAGCCTCGGCAACATCGGCACGCTCGGCGCAGGTGACGTGCAATGGATGACAGCCGGATCCGGCATCCTGCATCAGGAAATGCCCAAGGGGAACGCCAAGGGCCAAATGCATGGGTTCCAACTGTGGGGCAACCTACCCGCCAGCCAGAAAATGACCGCACCACGGTATCAGGACATCACCGCACAGGATATTCCCGAGGTGATCGATGATGACGGCACCCGTGTCAAAGTGATCGTTGGCGAATTCTGGGGCAAGCGCGGGCCGGTCGATGGGATCGCGGCAGATCCGCAATATCTCGACATCTCAATCCCACCCGGTGTGACCAAAACCTTCAAGATTGACACGTATCGCCGTGCCTTTGCCTATGTGTTTGCGGGCCAAGGCGCGTTTGTGGATGCGGCCCCACCCCAGGGCGTCTTGCTCGAAAAAGAGGTTGCGGGCGAAGAAGTCCATATCCGCGATATGTCCGGGGACCGCACATTGGTGCGTTTTGGCACCGGAGAAGAGATCACAGTGCAAGCTGGCCCGGATGGGCTCCGTTTCTTGCTGATTTCTGGCGCGCCCATCGAAGAGCCGGTCGCCTGGCACGGCCCGATTGTGATGAACACCCAGGAAGAGCTGCAGCAGGCCTTCCGCGATCTGCGCAACGGCACATTCATCAAGCCCGCCCACTGAGTGGCGCGCAGCACCGTTGCAGGGGCAAATCACACAGAAAAAACAGTGGGGCGGCCATACCGCCGCTCCTCTCACACCGACGATGCGCCGCGCGTACTAGGCCTGAACTGATTTGCGCACCATGTCCCAGTAGATGCTCTCAACCTCTTCAAGCGACAGACGCCCGCCAGAGCGGTACCACGTCATCACACCGTTGAGCATGGCAATCACCGCCAGTGTCGCGATCTTGGGGTCCGGCACGTTTAACACCCCCAGCCGCACACCATCACGCAAAATCGATTGCAGCGCGTCTTCGTATTCCCGTCGCAGAGCTTCAATAGCGACGAAATTCTCCTCCGATAGGTTCCGCAATTCCATATAAGCAATAAAAACCGCATCCGGCCGCTCCAGGTGGAACCGGATGTGAAACCGGGTGAAAGCCTCGAGCCGTGCCATGACCTGCCCCGCTGCGTCCTGCCCGTCGCCACGATTGTCGCTGTCCTGGGCCCGCCAGGCCGCAAGCAATTCGGTCATATGCCCTTCCATCAGCGAAAACAGCAGGCTCTGTTTGTCCGGGGTGTAATTGTAAAGCGCACCCGCCTGCACCCCCACCGCCGAAGCGATCTGGCGCATCGATACGGCGGCATAGCCATGTTGCGCGAACAGCTGCAACGCAGCCGCGCGGATGCGGGGACCGGTGATATCGGAATGTGAACCTTGCGTACGTGCCATGGTTGAACCGTATCTGAACATACGTTCAGATAAAACCCCTCGCAACGCTGTTTTGGCTGCGCAGTCTTGCCTGTTCTGTCTGAGCTGTTCTGCTTGGCCTGTTCTGTCTGATCTGGGCTGTCTCGAGTGTGATGCCTTGTCTGATGACCAGATAATGTGCATCAAGAGGTCAGAAACCAAGGACAGATCAATGCCATTCAGCACAACAGACCGTTTGACCGCACCATCACCGCGCAAACTACCGCTGCTGGTGTTGGCCACGACGCTGGCGACGCTCGCGGTCGGATGTGTCCGGGTTCCCGAACTGGAAGACCAATTGACCAGTGACCTACGGGGATCGGCCTACCCCGATCTGGTCCCGTTGGACACCGCCTTGGCCACAACAGTGCCCCCACACCAACAAAGCACCGCAGTTGAGCAGTCGCTGACTGCCCGCGCCGCGGCGCTGCAACAGCGCGCTGACGCGCTGCGCGCGGCCACGCCGTAACCACAGCCATCACGCAGTCAAACAAACTGCAACAGTCCAAGCGCGTGCCCTCCTGCAAGAAATGGGCAGCAGGCGCTGACGCATGGGGTGGGTTCGCAGTCGCAATTCACCCCAAATTCCGCCAGATCCGATGGATTTGTCGTGACCCATCTGCCGCCGCCGTTGCACCCCTGCGCTGAACCCGCTAAGGCGAACAGGAATTATTGGGACACAGAGGGATCTCCAGCTATGACAAAACCGCTTCGCCTTGGTATTGCAGGTTTGGGCACGGTTGGCACCGGCGTGATTAAGATCATCCGCCGACAGGCAGCTCTGCTGGAGGCCCGTACCGGACGTACCATCACCATTTCCGCGGTCTCTGCGCGTGACGCGAGCAAGGACCGGGGCGTGCCGCTGGGTGATTATGCCTGGGAATCTGATCCCGTCGCTCTGGCAACCCGCGATGATATCGATGTCTTCGTGGAACTGATGGGCGGCCACGACGGCCCCGCCAAGGCCGCCACGGAAGCCGCGCTGGCCGCGGGCAAGGATGTGGTCACCGCCAACAAGGCGCTGTTGGCCATCCACGGTCAGGCACTTGCAGAACAGGCCGAAAGCGCAGGTCGCGTGATCCGCTTTGAGGCGGCGGTTGCCGGTGGCATCCCGGTGATCAAATCCCTGACCGAAGGCCTCGCCGGTAACGAGGTGACCCGCGTCATGGGCGTGATGAACGGCACCTGCAATTTCATTCTCACTCAGATGGAGGCCACCGGCCAGGGCTACAACGCGCTGTTCGAAGAATGCGAGCGCCTTGGCTATCTGGAAGCAGATCCCAATCTGGACGTCGGCGGCATCGACGCAGGCCACAAACTGGCCCTGCTGGCCTCAATCGCCTTTGGCACCAAACCGGCCTTTGACGATGTGAAACTGGAAGGCATTCAGCGCATCAGCCTGGATGATATCCGCCACGCCGCAGACATGGGCTTCCGGATCAAACTCCTGGGTGTGGCCCAACGCACTGCGCGCGGTCTGGAACAGCGTATGACCCCTTGCCTCGTGCCCGCAAATTCGCCCTTGGGGCAGTTGGAAGGCGGCACCAATATGGTTGTGATCGAAGGCGACGCTGTGGAGCAAATCGTTCTGCGCGGTCCAGGTGCCGGCGAAGGCCCGACCGCCAGCGCCGTGCTCGGCGACATCTGCGATATTGCCCGTGGCCTGCGTATTGCGACCTTTGGCCAGCCTGCCGATACATTGGCAGACAGCACACCAGCCCAGACCAGCCTGCCCGCGCCGCATTATCTTCGCATGGCGTTGCAGGACAAACCTGGCGCGCTGGCAAAAGTTGCAGCCGCGCTGGGCGATGCAGGCGTTTCGATCGACCGGATGCGCCAGTATGGCCATTCCGACCAGACCGCCCCGGTGCTGATCGTGACCCATAAATGCACCTCACAGGCGTTGCAGGCGGCATTGGACGCACTCGCGACCACCGATGTGGTCGAGGGCGATCCCGTTGCACTGCGCATCGAAGACCTCTGATGACTTTTTCGGCGAAACAGGGGGCAACCTTCCCCTGTTGACGCCATTGCCACTTGATTGCCCCTTGCCCGCGCGCCAGAGCGCGGGGTATGCGACAGGCAAGACACCGGATTGAGATAGGACCATGGCCATGACTTCACAGACCACCGACGCTGCCTTCAATGACCGCATGTTGTCGCTGGGCCTTGCCCGCGTCGCAGAACAGGCCGCGCTGGCCTCTGCGCCCCTGATCGGGCGTGGCGATGAAAAAGCCGCCGACCAGGCCGCCGTGAACGCCATGCGCGAACAGCTGAACCTGCTGGATATCGCAGGCGTGGTCGTCATCGGAGAAGGCGAGCGGGACGAGGCGCCGATGCTCTACATCGGTGAAGAAGTCGGCACAGGCAACGGCCCCGGCGTCGATATCGCGCTGGACCCGCTGGAGGGCACGACCCTCACGGCGAAAGACATGCCCAACGCGCTGACCGTGATTGCCATGGGTCCCCGCGGCTCCATGCTGCACGCGCCTGACACTTATATGGACAAGCTGGCGGTTGGCCCCGGCCTGCCCGAAGGCGTTGTCTCCCTCAATATGAGCCCACGCGAGCGGGTCGAAGCCCTGGCTGCGGCCAAAGGCTGCGCTGCCTCCGACATCACGGTCTGCATTCTGGAACGTCCGCGCCACGAAGCCATGATCGCAGAGGTCCGCGAAACCGGTGCATCCATCCGTCTGATCACCGATGGTGACGTCGCGGGCGTGATGCATTGCGCCGAAAGCGAAATCACCGGCATCGACATGTATATGGGCCAAGGTGGCGCCCCCGAAGGCGTGCTGGCAGCTGCCGCTCTGAAATGCATGGGTGGTCAGATCTTTGGTCGTTTGTTGTTCCGCAACGACGACGAAAAAGCCCGCGCCGCAAAAGCCGGGATCACCGATCTGGACCGGATCTACTCCCGTGATGAGATGGTCACCCAGGACGTGATCTTTGCGGCAACCGGCGTCACCGGCGGCTCGCTGCTGCCTGCGCTGAAACGCACACCAGGCTGGGTTGAGACCACCACATTGATCATGCGCTCCAAAACCGGGTCGGTCCGCCGCATGAGCTACCGCACACCGCTCAGCGCCCACCAGTAACACGATGGCGGCACGCGCAGCTGCAATCAGACCGGACATGAACGGATGGCCAGCGCCGCAGGGCGCTGTTGCCTGGTGTCGTGTCACGACCAAACACTGGTCCGCCTACCGCAGCTGCGCCGCCACCAAAAGGAGACCCGGCGCATGAGCTTTCTCGGTGTTGAAACCTCGCTCACCGGGCGGCGTTGGATTGGACCCGACCTGGAGATCGCGCGCGCCTCCGAAATGATGGAGCAGCAGGTCGGTCTGCCCCCTGCGGTCTGTCAGGTGCTCGCCCGCCGTGGCGTCCCTGCCCATGAAGCGCAGGGATTTTTGACCCCACAGCTGAAAGAACTGCTGCCCGATCCACGTCGGATGAAAGATATGGAAGCCGCTGCAGCGCGCTTCTTGGAGGCGGTTCAACACCGTCAGCGCATTGCCGTTTTTGCCGATTACGACGTTGACGGCGGCTCTTCTGCGGCGCTGCTGCTGGTCTGGCTGGCGCAGGTGGGCATCACCGCGACGCTTTATGTCCCTGATCGCATCGACGAAGGCTACGGCCCAAATGATGCAGCGATGGTGGCGCTGGCGCGGGACCACGACCTGATCGTCTGCGTTGACTGCGGAACCCTGTCCCACGGGCCCATCGCGGCGGCCAAAGGCGCTGATGTCATCGTGCTGGATCACCACCTGGGTGGTGAAACCCTGCCCGATTGCGTGGCGGTGGTGAACCCGAACCGTCAGGATGAAACCGGCGATCTCGGCTATTTCTGTGCGGCTGGCGTGGTGTTCCTGATGCTGGTGGAACTGCGCCGTCAGATGCGGGACAAGGGGTTGGGGACTGGCCCTGACCTGATGGCACTGTTGGATCTGGTGGCGCTGGCAACGGTGGCGGATGTGGCGCCGCTGATTGGGGCCAATCGCGCATTGGTGCGCCAGGGATTGAAAGTCATGGCCGCGCGGCAGCGGCCGGGTCTGGTGGCCTTGGCCGATGTGTCGCGCATGGATTCGGCGCCATCCACCTATCACCTCGGCTTTCTGCTGGGCCCGCGGGTCAATGCCGGGGGCCGCATCGGCAAGGCGGATCTGGGCGCGCGCCTGCTTGCCACGCAAAACCCGGCCGAGGCCGAGGCGATTGCCGCCCGCCTGGATGAGCTGAACACCGAACGCCGCGACATTGAAAACGCCGTGCGCGCCGCCGCTCTCGAACAGGCCGAAGAGCGCGGGTTTGACGCACCGCTGGTCTGGGCCGCGGGCGAAGGCTGGCACCCCGGTGTCGTCGGCATCGTGGCGTCCCGTCTGAAAGAGGCAACCGGCAGGCCCGCAGTGGTCATCGGCCTCGATGGGGATGAGGGCAAAGGATCGGGCCGCTCCGTAAGCGGGATTGATCTTGGAGCCTCGATCCAGCGCGTCGCAGCCGAAGGTCTGTTGATCAAAGGGGGCGGTCACAAAATGGCGGCTGGCCTAACAGTTGCGCGTGACCAGTTGGAACCAGCCATGGCGCGCCTGGCGGAGCTGCTCGCCAAACAGGGCGCCGCAGATCTGGGTCCCGCAGATCTGAAGCTGGATGGGATGCTGATGCCCGGGGCTGCCACCGTGCCGCTGATCGAACAAATCGAAGAGGCAGGTCCGTTCGGCGCAGGCGCGCCAGCACCACGCTATGGCTTTCCCGATCTGCAGGTCAAATTTGCCAAACGCATCGGTGAAACCCACCTCAAACTCTCGCTGAGCGATGGGCTGAGCAGCGGCATCGACGCGATTTGTTTTGGTGCCTTCGACAGCGCCATCGGTCCCCGTCTCTTGGATCATGGCGGGGCGCGCTTCCATTTCGCAGGCCGGTTGGAGATCAACACCTGGGGCGGACGCCAATCCGTTCAATTGCGCCTAGAAGACGCCGCAGAAGCCTGATCCGCCTGTTGTGGCGTCCCTGCGTGTGCCACGCAGCGCCTCTGAAAACCCCCAGCGCGCCGCACAAAACCATCCGCGAATAAATTTGCCGAAACTGCATTTTTTCGCTTGCGGCGCGCAGCGTCAGACACTAAACACCGCTCACATCAAGAGTGGCCCGTTCGTCTATCGGTTAGGA
>NZ_JAJDWC010000113.1 GCF_022825805.1 Phaeobacter sp. | reverse complement strand
GCCCCTATAGCTCAGCTGGTAGAGCAACTGATTTGTAATCAGTAGGTCCGCGGTTCGAGTCCGTGTGGGGGCACCATCAACACAGTATCGTTAGGCTTGTTTGCTTGGTATCAGTTCGTGATCCGCACCGAGCTTATTTACTGTGAGGCTTACTATTCGACATTGCTGACTGAACGCATCGCCGCTGCCGTTGAGCCCTGCGTTCGGTGCTGGAAACGCTATTGCTATTTGCGCTTTCGATCAAATCCGCCTGATATCAGGGCTATGCTGATCAGCGCTCATGCCGCTTATGGTCTGCCTTGGCCCTGATCGAGCAATTGTCGGTGCTCTCGGATACGAGGGCTGCTTCCCTGCCGTGGCAGAGAAGCAATCGATGTTTAGAAGTCTTCCCAACCGGCGGCGACCTTCAGTGGAGTATCAGCGAACCCGTCGTCTCCATGTGCGGATGGGGCCGGGGATTGCTCTTGCGACCAATCCATGGCTTGTGGCGCGGGCGCCGCAACGGGTTGCCGCAAGGCGGCACCTGAATTGCGCGTCTTGAAGACGGCGACCTGCTCGGCAAGTTGATTTGCATCGTTTCGCAGGATCTGGCTCGCAGCGGTTGATTCTTCGACCATAGCTGCGTTGTGTTGTGTCACTTGGTCCAACTGGGTGACGCCGGTGTTGATTTCGGCCAGTGTTGTGGACTGTTCCTGCGCGCCGGTTGCAATGCCGCTGACGTGGCCCGAAATGGTCGCGACGCGTTCGATGATCTGTTGCAGCTCGGTGCCTGCGCGACCAACCAGATCCACACCTTCGCCAACGTGGCTGGTGCTTTCGCTGATCAGCAACTTGATCTCTTGTGCGGCTTCAGACGAACGCTGGGCGAGGGCGCGGACTTCGCTTGCGACCACCGCAAAGCCACGGCCCGCTTCGCCGGCGCGTGCTGCCTCGACCCCTGCATTCAGGGCGAGCAGGTTCGTCTGGAACGAAATATCGTCAATCACAGAAATGATCTGTGAGATCTTGTTGGACGAGTCTTCGATCTTGGACATCGCATTGACTGCCTGTGTCACCACTTCGCCGCTGTTGACAGCGGTTTGTTTGGCTTCGGAGACAATGCCTTCGACCTCGCGGGCACCTTCTGCCGCAGAGCGCACGCTGACGGTCAGCTGCTCCATCGCTGCCGCGGTCTCTTCGAGCGTGGCTGCCTGGCTTTCGGTGCGCTGGGACAAATCGCCGGACGATTGGCTGATTTCTTCCGAGCTGGCCCGAATCCTGGCTGAGTTTTCTACCACGGCTTCGATAATGCCGACCATTTTGTCGACGGTATTGTTGAAGTTCAGGCGCAGGCTTTCGTAGTCATCGGTAAACGCGGTGTCGATGGTTTGGGTTAAATCGCCATCGGACAGTTGTTTCAGCCCGGAATTCAGCCTTTCAACCACTTGTTTTTGAACTTGTTGCGCCTGTTCGCGCTCAGCGGCGACCTCTTTGGCAGCGGCCAGTTGAGCTTTGAGCGCATCTGTCTGTCGGGCGATTTTTCCGATCTCATCACCGCGGTGTTGATGGCGGGTTTCTTGCGAGTAATCGCCTTGGGTCAAGGTATCAATCGCGGCGCCCACTTCGTTCAATGGTCGCGACAGCATGGTGCGCAATGCAAACATCGACAACAACAGCATCACCACAAAAGCGGTCGCTGCGAGGGCAAAGGCAATGAATTGGCTCGGCGCTACCTCGGCAAAGGCGACATCGGGTGACCAGACCATGCCAACAGCGCCCAGCACAACCGTACCGGCGCCACCCGCAGCGGCCGGGGCGGCGACCAGGTATCCATTGGGGCTGAATTGCAGCTCGCCGGTTTCCATGGCGGCGGCGGCCAACTGCGTCAGTTGTTCCAATTCGAGGTCTGCTGCTGTGCCGATGCTGGCGACCACTTTGCCTTTGGTGTTCATCGCAATGCCATGTACGGCGCGGCCGTTTGACATTTCGATGAGAGAGTTGAGATCGGTTTCAAGCCGCTTGGCATCGCCAAACCGGATGGCACCGCCGCTGCGCCCAGCGACGCTGACGGTCACCCCCTCGGCGAGGGTATGAACGCCACTATCGACCGCTTCTGATAGGATAGCCTGGTTTTTCCAAGTCAGCAGAACAGTCACGACAAGCGTCGAGGCAGCAATCAGCAAGCTGCATTTGGCGAAGACGGGGAGTTTGGACAACACCGCTTTCACAGGGTTTCGCAATTTCATTTCAGTACCTTTCAGCCCCGCCGGTATGTGTCGGCGGGTGGTTCAATCGTGTTGTTGGCACGTGCCAACTTCATTCATGGACGCAGAAACAAAACCCACGCTGCGCCAAACCAAAACCAAGTCACCAATACCAATCACCTCAGAGACCAGCTCGACCTTGTCGAACGGCCCCGCCGTCATGAACATCGCAGAGTTGGCATCTATCGGCCCAATCGCTTGTGCCCTTTGCACGGCCCCCATCAGGGTCAACAGAGCACGGCCTCTTTTTGCCAGTGCCACCCACGCGCTTGCCGGACCGCATGGGCTCGGCTGATTTGGCGTGTGTCAGGGCGCAGTTCAGCGCGGAATAAATGTCGGTACTTTCTGTAAAACGTCGTCTGCGTCATTCAAGGGAGCACCGTAGCCTTCAGGTTTTACGTGTTTGTTAACGGGCGCTGGTCTTGCCGCGGCAAAAGTGCCGTAAGGGAAGCTCGTCAAGGGTGCGGAAAAATTTCGTAAAATTGATATTTTTCTCTTCTAAGTCGATGAAATTCCGCTAATAATTTTGCATGTGACGTCGCCGCAGAACGCGTCGATAGCCTGATCTCACAGGCGCCTGTCACCAGAAGATAGAATTCTCTGCATCGTTTCTTGAAAAACCATGAGACAATTTATCTATTAAATCACACAACCGGACCACACCTATTCATTTAAATGAATTTAAAATTCCGCTGATTCTACAGAGCCTTGGCCTTAAACTGCCAGTTTTGCCGCTCGGTTTTCCTGCAAGGACGGGTTGAAACTCCGTTCTGGATAATTACTAAGAGTCGTAGTGCGGTGGGGAGTGGATACGCTGTCGCGGATCGGGGGGTCCGCATGCGGTAGCCCTGTAAAGGGCGCGTTTCCGACTAGACTAAGGAGAGAATTGTTGGACACAATGTCTGGATCTACAAAGCCGGAACAGTCTGGCGATACAGATCTTACCAACCGGCAAGACACTGGGGAAGATCTCGCAGATTTTGAGTTCGCCTTGATGCGAACGTTTGAAGGGTTCTCTCGGTGGCAAGCGGAGTGTTTTGGCCTGGTTTCGACCCTGTCTGCTTCAGGGCCTGAAATCACGTTGCTCAATGTCATTCGGATGAATGACCGCCCCAAGACGATCAAGGAACTGGCACGTGTCACAAATCGCGATGATGTGCCGAACATTCAGTATTCGCTGCGCAAGCTGGCGTCGGCCAATTTGATCCGCAAAATGGGATCTGGCCGCGGCGGTGTGACATACTCTGTAACCGATGCCGGGCTGAACGTGACGGCGCGGTTTGATAAAGAGCGACAACAATTGCTGCTGGAGGCTCTGTCACAGGTGCCTGGTCTCATGGATCGTGTGGCCGAAGCCGGGCGGGTCCTGGATGTCATCACTGGCGTTTATGATGGCGTGTCCAGATCTGCGACCGCGCGGCGCCAAGTCTGAGCCGTAGTGAAATCCAAAACCAAAAGAGCAGCCTGTTTTGGGCTGCTTTTTTGTTTGCTCCGGTGTATTTCGGTAGGAAATCGGCTGCATCGCTGGCGCAGTGGCACATCGATGCCACCCCCAGATCAAACATGCGGCCTATTCAGAAGCAGACCGGAGGCCGGGCAAAGTGATCGAACTGAAAGATCTGAAGCTGCTGAGTGCCCTGTCGCGCCACCGGCATTTCGCGAAAGCCGCTCAGGAAAGCGGTATGTCCCAGCCTGCATTTTCAATGCGCATCCGAAATCTCGAAGAGCGGCTGGGCGTCTCCATCGTGCGCCGGGGTAATCGTTTTCAGGGCCTGACCGAAGAAGGTCTGATGATCGTTCGACGTGGGCGGGAGATTCTGGACGACGCCAAAGCGCTCGAACAAGAGGTCGCGGCTGCGCGTGGCGAGGTGACGGGCACACTTGTGATTGGGGTGGTGCCAACAGCTACGGCATATGCCGCCCAGGTTGTTGATCGCTTCCATCTGCGGCACCAACGGGTTCTGGCCCGTATCGAAGTTCTGACATCGCTGACCATTCAGCAGCGGTTGTTTGATGGCACGATTGATGTTGGCGTGACCTATCATGACAGTCTTGGCCCGGATCAGGTGGTCATTCAGCCCCTTTATGAAGAGGCATATGTTCTGGCGGCCCCGACCGCCATGCTGTTCCAGCATTTCGGTGAGCCAAAGACGTCGGTTACCTGGGCGGAGGCGGCGCAATTGCCGCTAAGCTTGCTGGAGCCACAGATGCAGAACCGGCGCATTTTGGATCGGATTTTCTCTGATTTGGGTTTGCGCCCGGAGGTGCGATCCGACTCCAGCGGGTTTATGGCCGCCATGGTGATGGCGCGGGCTGGGTCTGTCGCGACCATTTTGCCGGAGGCACTGGTTGATGCCTTGGGGGAACTGGATGGCGTCACTGTGCTGCCGTTGATCGACCCGGATGTGCGAAAGCCGATTTCCATGGTGACCTTGGATCGTCAGCCCGCCCTTGTCACGGTGCGGGCGCTGCGCGATGTGGTGGCTGCCTTTTTGTGATAATCTCCACTTATCGTATCTTCGATTTTTTGGATTTGACGATAGCCAGACTCAATGAGATTGAGCGGTGTTGAAGTGCGAATTGGAGGTCACCGTGGCACCGTTGGACAATAGCAAAGGCGTCTGGAAATCCGGCAAAGGCAAGGGGCGCGTCACGCCCAAGGGCCGTCAGCTGGACGATCAGGCGCATAGCGAGGTTCTTGAACTTCTTGGTGATCGACCGCGCAACAGGGATCTGTTGATCGAGTTTCTGCATCTGATCCAGGATAAATTCGGCTGCCTGAGCGCCGCACATATCCGCGCGCTCGCAGAGGAGCTGCGCACGGGTCAGGCTGAGATCTATGAGGTTGCGACCTTCTATGCGCATTTCGATGTCGTACGTGAGGGGGAGGCGCCTCCTCCGGCGCTGACCATCCGGGTTTGTGATTCCCTCTCTTGTGAGTTGGCAGGCGCCGAACAGTTGAAAAAAGCGCTGGAAGATGGGCTGGACCCGTCCGAGGTGCGTGTGCTGCGTGCCCCCTGCATGGGCCGCTGTGACACCGCGCCTGTGCTGGAGATCGGCCACAATCATATCGACCACGCCACACCGGCCAAAGTGCAGGCCGCGATTGCCGCTGATGACACGCACGCCCATGTGCCTGACTATGAGACCTACAGCGACTATGTGGCTGATGGTGGTTATGCGACACTGCAAGAATTGCGCGCCAACGGCGATTGGGAAGAGGTTCAGGCCAAGGTCAAAGAGGCTGGTCTGCGCGGCTTGGGCGGTGCGGGTTTCCCATCCGGCACGAAATGGGGTTTTGTCCGCGCCAACGAAGGGCCACGTTACATCGCCGTCAACGGTGACGAGGGCGAGCCGGGGACCTTCAAGGATCGCTACTACCTTGAGCGCACGCCGCATGTCTTCCTGGAAGGTATGTTGATCGCGGCCTGGGCGGTCGAGGCCGAGAAAGCCTTCATCTATATGCGTGATGAATATCCCGCAGTGTTGGAGATCCTGCGCCGGGAGATCAAAGCCCTGGAAGACGCAGGTGTCGTTGCTCCGGATTATATCGATTTGCGCCGCGGCGCGGGCGCGTATATCTGCGGTGAAGAAAGCGCAATGATCGAGTCCATCGAGGGCAAACGCGGTGAGCCGCGCCATCGCCCGCCGTTTGTGGCTCAGGTCGGGATCTTTGGTCGCCCCACTTTGGTGCACAATATCGAAACGCTTTATTGGGTGTGCAAAATCAACCGTGAAGGCCCTGAGTGCCTGAACACAGTAGAGAAGAATGGCCGCAAGGGGCTGCGCAGTTATTCGGTGTCCGGACGTGTCAAGAACCCTGGTGTGCATCTTCTGCCAGCCGGTTCAACCATCACCGATATCATCGAAGCGGCTGGTGGCATGCTGGATGGTCACACCTTCAAGGCCTATCAGCCCGGTGGTCCATCGTCTGGTTTGTTGCCTGCCTCCATCAACGATGTCCCGCTTGACTTTGACACGCTGCAGCCGCTGGGCACCTTCATTGGATCCGCTGCTGTTGTTGTGCTGTCGGATCAGGACAAGGCCCGCGATGCTGCGCTGAACATGTTGCGGTTCTTCGAGGATGAAAGCTGCGGTC
Source organism: Phaeobacter sp. (assembly GCF_022825805.1). Classification (GTDB taxonomy): domain Bacteria; phylum Pseudomonadota; class Alphaproteobacteria; order Rhodobacterales; family Rhodobacteraceae; genus Phaeobacter. The sequence goes on along the minus strand of NZ_JAJDWC010000113.1, from coordinate 4,262 downwards.
AATGCACGCCGTGCCGGGTTGGCTGCGAAAAGGCTGTAAAGCTGATGCAGGCTCCCAAATGGGATCAATCCCTGCTGGAAGAGCTGTCCCAGACCATGGTCGACGCCTCGATCTGCGGGTTGGGCCAGGCGGCGCCGAACCCCATCCGTCTCACTATGAAACATTTCCCCGAAGAGGTTTGAGCCATGAGCAATCTCGTTACATTCACCCTCGACGGTAAAGAAGTAACCGCTGAAAAGGGCCTGACCATCTGGGAAGTCGCCAACGGCCGCGGTCTGAAGATCCCACATCTGTGCCATAAGCCGCAGCCAGGGTATCGCCCCGATGGCAACTGCCGCGCCTGCATGGTGGAGATCGAAGGCGAGCGCACCCTGGCTGCGTCCTGCATTCGTGAACCTGCTGAAGGCATGGTTGTCACCACCAACAACGCGCGTGCCGAAAACGCCCGTAAGCTGGTGATGGAACTGTTGGTCGCTGACCAGCCAGAGCAGGAAGTGGCACACGATAAGTCCTCGCATCTTTGGGACATGGCGGACCTGAACGGGGTTTCAGAATCACGCTTTCCCAAGCTGGAAGAGGGGCGGATCCCGCTTCTTGATGATTCCCACGTCGCGATGAAGGTGAACCTTGACGCCTGCATCTCGTGCGGGCTGTGCGTGCGCGCCTGCCGCGAGGTTCAGGTGAATGACGTTATTGGGATGGCGGGCCGTGGCCATGATGCCTATCCGGTCTTTGACCTCGCCGATCCCATGGGCGACTCGTCCTGCGTTGCCTGCGGCGAATGCGTTCAGGCCTGCCCAACCGGTGCGCTGATGCCCGCCACTGTTATGGATGACCAGCAGGTCGGCGACAGCCGCGATTTTGATTCAGAAACCGAAAGCGTTTGCCCATTCTGCGGCGTCGGCTGCCGGGTCAGCCTGAAAGTCAAAGACGGCAAAGTGAAATACGTCGAAGGCATCAATGGCCCTGCCAACGAAGGTCGTCTCTGCGTCAAAGGCCGGTTTGGTTTCGACTACATTCATCACGATCACCGCCTGACCAAACCGTTGATCCGGCGCGATGATGCTCCGGCGAAGGGTTTGAACGTCGATCCAGGCAATTTGTCGACCCATTTCCGCGAAGCCAGCTGGGAAGAGGCGATGGAGCTCGCAGCCACAGGGCTGAAGAAGCTGCGCGATGAGAACCCCAAGTCGGTTGCTGGCTTTGGCTCTGCCAAATGCACCAACGAAGAGGCCTATCTCTTCCAGAAGTTCATCCGCCAGGGGTTCAAGCACAACAACGTCGACCATTGCACCCGTCTGTGCCACGCGTCCTCTGTTGCTGCGCTGATCGAAAATGTCGGCTCCGGTGCCGTGACGGCGACATTCAATGAGATCGAAAACGCTGACGTTGCAATTGTTATTGGCTGTAACCCGCTGGAAAACCATCCTGTGGCTGCAACCTATTTCAAACAGTTCACAAAACGCGGTGGCAAGCTGATCGTTATGGATCCGCGTGCCCAGGCGCTGAGCCGGTTTGCCAGCCATATGCTTCAGTTCCGCCCGGGCGCAGATGTGGCCCTGCTGAACTCGATCATGAATGTGATCGTCGAAGAAGAACTGTATGACAGCCAGTACATCCACCGTTGGACTGAAAACTGGGCCGCAGAGAAGGATCACCTGCGTCAGTTCTCTCCCGAGGCGATGGCGGAAATCTCCGGCATCGAGCCTGCTGTCATTCGTGACGTGGCGCGTACCTTCGCAAAAGGCAAGGCAGGCCTGATCTTCTGGGGGATGGGTGTGTCACAGCACATTCATGGCACCGACAACTCGCGCTGCCTGATCAGCCTTGCGCTTATGACCGGGAATGTGGGCAAGCCAGGCGCAGGTCTGCACCCGCTGCGTGGCCAGAACAACGTGCAGGGCGCATCCGATGCGGGCCTGATCCCGATGTTCCTGCCTGACTATCAGACTGTAACATCTGATGATGTGCGCAAGAGCTTTACTGATGTTTGGGGTGGTGGTGACTTCTCCAACGAAAAAGGTCTCACCGTCACGGAAATCGTGGACGAGGCTTATGCGGGCAACATCAAGGGGATGTATATCCAGGGCGAAAACCCAGCGATGTCCGATCCCGATGCCGATCACGCCCGTGAGGCTTTTGCCAAGCTGGAGTTGATGATCGTTCAGGATATCTTCCTGACCGAGACAGCGAACTACGCTGACATCATTCTGCCCGCCTCCGCGCTCTATGAGAAAAATGGTACGGTTTCGAACACCAACCGCCAGGTTCAGCGCGTCCGTCCAGCCGTCACACCTCCGGGTGAAGCGCGCGAAGACTGGAAAGTGACTGTCGAGCTGGCACAGCGCATCGGTCTGCCGTGGCAGTATGATGATGTCAGCGAAGTCTTTGCCGAGATGAAGCTGAACATGAAGTCGCTCGACAACATCACCTGGGAGCGTCTCGAAACCGAGAGCATCACTTATCCGTCGCTGCATGAAACCGACCCTGGTCAGGCGATTGTATTCGGGGATGGTTTCCCGCGGGCAGAAGGCAAGGCGAAGTTTACGCCTGCTGCTGTGATTGCTCCGGATGAGGCACCGGATGATGAATACCCGATGATCATGACCACGGGTCGCCAGCTGGAACACTGGCACACCGGGTCGATGACACGCCGGTCAAAGGTGCTGGATGCTGTGGAGCCTGAGGCGAACTGTTCGCTGCATCCGCGCACGCTCAAACTTATGGGTGTGGAACCCGGGGAAATGGTGCGCCTGTCAACGCGGCGGGGTTCCATCGAGATCATGGCCCGTGCTGATCGGGCTGTGTCCGAGGACATGGTGTTTGTGCCTTTCGCCTATGTGGAAGCTGCGGCCAACATCCTGACCAACTCGGCGCTTGATCCTTATGGCAAAATCCCGGAGTTCAAATTCGCCGCGGTCAGAGTCGAAAAGGTCTCGAGCCAGATGGCAGCTGAATAAGTCACGCATCAAACGGCTAAAGACAATCGCAGGCGTGCTCTCCGGAGTGCGCCTGTTTTGCTATGTGGGAGATGTCTGCCAGTGTGGGACAGGCCATTTCGCTGCTGGCGCTCCTGACAGCGCAGACTGCAAAGCTGCACTTCAGACAACTGTGCTGATACACCGTCGACCGACCCTGCTATACCGGGCGCAAAGATATGCCTGGCAAAAGGGGAGGGTATCACATGCGACTTGGGTTTCTTGGATGTGGCGCCATTGCGTCTGCAGTTGTGCGTGGATTGGCGGGGCAGGGGCATCACATTGTGCTCTCGCATCGCAGCGAGGCACAGTCACACCAGTTGAGTGAATTGTTCGATGATGTCACTCGATCCAATAATCAGTCCGTCGTAGATCAAAGTGACGTGCTGTTCCTGGGTTTGATGGCGGAAGCCGCGGTTGCGTGCCTGCCGGAGCTGACATTTCGGCCCGAACAGAAAGTAGTGTCTTTCATGGCGGGGGCCTCTCTGGAACAGGTGGCGGATATGGTTGCGCCTGCCGTGGCCTCGGCGGTTATGATGCCTTTTCCCGGTATTGCCGTAGGGGGATCCCCGATCATGGCGATGGGCGATACAGGCCTGGTGTCTGATATCTTTGCGCCAAAGAATACAGTGTTTGCCCTAAATGGCCCGGAGGAGCTGGAAACGTATCTGGCAGCGCAGGCTGTGTTGTCGCCCGTGGTGCAATTGCTCGAGGATACGGCGTCTTGGGCTAGTGAGCAGGGATGTCCGAAGGATCCGCTAGAGCTGTTCTTGCGCTGTCTTGTGGCCAACAGTCTGCAATCGTCTTCATGCGCCACATTGCTTGACACGCTCAATACGCCGGGTGGCTTCAACCAACGTTTGCGGCAACATCTGGAGGCCAAAGGGCTGAAGTCCGATCTGCGTGACGGTCTGAACAGCCTGTTGCCACAGCGATAGAGACGCCCGCGGTTTTTTTGATTTTTGAGTGACTCGTTTTGTTTGGTTGTGGGTAATGTGTTGTTGGTTGTGGATAAGGTTGTTTTGTTTGGCTGTTTTGGTTTGTTTGGTGTGTGTTTGGCGAGTTTGTTGTGTGTTAAGCTGTTGTTTTTGTGTAGTTTTTGATTTTTCTTGAAGGGTTGAGTGATTTTCCTACATTTTTGGGTTGCGGCTTTGTTTGTATCGCCTTAGAACCCCCTTCACCGGCGGCGCTGAGGCGCTACGGGGCGCGGCGGAGACGCTGCGGGGACGGGTCGGAGAGACGGCTGGACGCACTGGAGAGACGGTGAGACGCTCAGGAGAGACT
>NZ_JAJDWC010000117.1 GCF_022825805.1 Phaeobacter sp. | reverse complement strand
ATGACTGCGCACGCAAGCCTCAAGCTCTCGACGCTCTGAAGGGGTAAGAAAACCGGGGCGGATCATGAGCCTAACTGAACCGTTTTCACGCATGACGTCAACTCATCAAAACTCGGAAGTTCGATGACGCTAAGTATAGGCAAAACCGACAGTAAGGCCTAAAGGGGCGACAATTTAGGGGGTTATACGGTTTTTTCTTATGCCTGAAGTGACTGTGATGTTTTTCATGATCACCGTATTTGCGGTGATTTTTGCGGGTGTTTCTAAGGGCGGTTTCGGGTCCGGTGCAGCCTTTGCGTCGTCGTCGATTCTTGCTCTGATTGTGGAGCCCGGCGTGGCCCTTGCTTTCATGCTGCCTCTTTTGATGTTGATCGATATCGTCTCGCTGCGCCCGTATTGGGGGCGCTGGCGTCTTCGGGAGTCGTTGATCCTGATCGCAGGCGGTGTTCCTGGCGTTGCGCTTGGGGCGTTATTTTTTCGTTCGATAGACGCAGATGGGATGCGGGTTCTGATTGGCGGGCTGTCTGTTGGTTTCGTATTGTGGCAGATGTCTGGTTGGGTGCGACAACGCCTGGTGCGGCCGCGCCAGACAGCACCGGTCGTTGGGATCATTGCTGGTTTGGTGGCCGGGTTTACCAGTTTCGTCAGCCACGCAGGAGGGCCGCCCGCAGCAGTGTATCTGTTGGGCCGCCAGATGAGCAAAACGGAATACCAGGCGTCAACGGTGCTGGTGTTCTGGGTGCTCAATGCGGCGAAGTTCATTCCTTATGCTGCTTTTGGCCTCGTGACGCCTGCGACACTGGCATTTGATGTTTTGTTGGCACCGTTTGCATTGTTCGGCACTTGGCTCGGCGTGACGCTGCATCATCGCGTATCCGACAGGCTGTTTTTTGCGCTGACCTATGTCCTGCTGACACTGACGGGCATCAAACTGATCTGGGATGGGCTGGTCTAGCCGGTGCGCGTTGGTTCCGGCGATACGCCCCAGGCTGATCGAGCCGATCCGATATGGCGGTACCGTCGCAGCGCAATAGCGAGACAGCGATGCCCATTGAGCGGCGGCTCCCCGTCCGCCAGTTCATCAATTGGGCTTGCGGCAAAATCAGGCGTCGCTGTCGGAAATCGGCAGCGCCTCGGCAAGGACTTCGTAGGATTGCCCAGAGGCTACAAGGCAGGTCATGCCAGAAGGATTGGTCACCGTAATGGTCCAGCTGCCTGATTCTTCGGAGGCAAATGTTTCCATCACCATACCGCGCTGGCCGATCCCGATGCTTTGCCGGCTCTCACCGTATTTCTCCGCAAGCCGTTTCACCACCAGATCGCGCGGCGCGCAATTGGAGCTGGACTGCGCCTCCGTCGGAGCGGCGAGCAGGGTCATGGCGGCGGCTGCTGACAGCAGGGTGATCCCCCGTCCGATTTTCATTTTCAACGTCGTCTTCAACATGGGTTTTACCCTTTCCCGAAGTTCCGGATAGGGGGCACCCTGTCTGGTCACGTGGTCCTGACCTGGACAGGTCTTGCTCCGTACCGGTGTCGCGTCATCGCTGTTACGGGTCCTTGCCCGTTCCGGGTGCCCAAACGCCATTTTGGCGGGAGCGCCCGATTGAAAAAGAGTGGCAGAGCTTTCCTGACATCCTCTTAACGGTGCGCACGCTGCTCTCTGATCTGTGATCCTAGATTAAAAATCAGATGTTTATGTGTTGCGTGTCGCAATTCCTGCCGTCGATTTGGCGTAAAATTCTGCAACGCGGCATAATTTCACTTGAGTTTTTCATGTCGAATGAATAGCCGTTTTAGCAATAATATGTCTTTAGGAGTTCGCAATGGACCTGCGTCTACGCCCGTTTCGGTCAGTCCTTTACATCCCCGGATCCAAGCCGCGCGCGTTGGAGAAGGCGCGAGGGTTGCCGGTTGATGCGATCATCTTCGATCTGGAAGATGCGGTTGCTGCCGACGAAAAGGACAGTGCGCGCGACACATTATCAGCCGCGCTGCAAGAGGGTGGCTATGGTGCGCGGATGAAGATCGTGCGGATCAACGCCCTGGACACGCCATGGGGTTACGCCGATGCGCGCGCTGCCGTGAACATGGGGTGCGATGCGATTTTGTTGCCAAAGGTGTCATCGGCAGAAGATCTGGATGCGCTCGCTTCGGTGACGGGCGACACAGCTTTGTGGGCGATGATGGAAACGCCACGCGGCATGTTGAACGCCGCCGAAATTGCCGCGCATCCTCTGTTGCAGGGCATGGTGATGGGCACCAACGATCTGGCAAAGGAGCTTCAGGTGCGCTTCCGATCGGACCGGCTCCCGTTGATGGCTGGCTTGGGTATGTGCCTGCTGGCGGCCAAGGCTGAGGGCATCGTGATTGTGGATGGCGTCTATAATGCGTTTAAAGACGATGAGGGGTTGCTGACTGAATGTGAGCAAGGCCGCGACATGGGGTTTGACGGGAAAACGCTGATCCACCCGGCGCAGATTGAGATCGCCAACACAGCCTTTGCGCCGTCGCCAGCGGAGGTCGATCTGGCCCAAAGGCAGATTTCCGCCTTTGATGCTGCGCAGGCGCAAGGGGAGGGGGTTGCGGTGGTCGACGGCAAGATTGTCGAGAACCTGCATATTGTCACAGCGCGGGAGATCTTGGCGAAAGCAGATGCAATTGCCGGGTTAAAGACCTAAGCCTGACTCAGTCATTACATTTGGGAGACTGACATGGCACTTTTGGTCCTAGGCATCCTGGTTTGGTGGGGCGCACATTTTTTCAAACGATTGGCACCTGCAAAGCACGCGTCTTTGGGTGATCGCGGTAAGGGGCTGGTCGCCATTGCCATCGCCACCAGCATTGTTTTGATGATTGTTGGGTATCGCTCAACCGAATTCATCTATGTCTGGGCGCCCCCCAGTTTCACGGTCCACATCAACAACACATTGGTTTTGATCGCTCTTTTCCTGATGTCGCCCGCCGCCAAAAAAGGCGCGGTCTTGAACCGTATGCGTCATCCTATGTTGACCGGCTTTGCGCTCTGGGCGTTTGCGCATCTGCTTGTGAACGGTGATTTGGCATCAATGATCCTGTTCGGCGGCCTGCTGGTCTATGTTCCGATCCAGATGACATTGATCAATCGCGCCGAAGGGCCTTGGGTGCCGGGGCCAAAGGGCAGCCTTGCGAAAGATGCCATGTTTTTCTTTGCGTCGATCCTTCTTCTTGGGGCGATCGGCTATATCCATGGGCTGATCGGCCCTTCACCTTTTCCAGGATAATCAGAACATGAAACTCTATCGGTTTTTGTCCGAAGACGACACATCGGCCTTTTGTCACAAAGTGACAGATGCGCTGAACAAGGGATGGGAGCTTTATGGCAGCCCGACGCAAACCTTCGACCCGGTCAAAGGCATCATGCGCTGTGGTCAGTCGGTCGTGAAGACCGTGCCGGGCACCTACACCCCTGACACGAAGTTGGGAGAACACTGATGGCAAAGACCAATCCAGGCCGTTTCTTTGAAGACTACGCTGTGGGAGATGTGCTGCATCATGCGGTGCCCCGTACGGTTTCTGGGGGCGAGCGCGCGTTGTATCACGCGCTCTACCCGGCGCGTCATGCGCTGTATTCTTCGGATGAATTTGCGCGTGGATGTGGTCTGCCTGCTGCGCCGCTTGATGATTTAGCGGCGTTTCATGTGATCTTTGGCAAGACAGTGCCGGATGTATCGCTGAATGCAGTTGCCAATCTCGGCTATGCAGAGGGTCGTTGGCATCAGCCTGTCTTTGTCGGCGATACCCTGCGGGCCGAAAGCGAAGTCATCGGCGTGAAGCAGAACTCGAATGGCAAAACTGGCGTCGTTTATGTGCGCACCCGTGGTCTGAACCAACGCGATGAGCTGGTGATGGATTATGTTCGCTGGGTTATGGTGCGAAAGGGCAATCTGGACGTCCCCGCACCTGATACAGTGATACCGGAGTTGCAAAAAGCGATACCGGCCGAACAACTGATCATCCCATCAGGGCTGGACTTCTCGCAATACGACTTTGCACTCGCAGGCGAGCAGCATCGCTGGGGCGACTACGAGATCGGAGAGAAAATCGACCACATTGATGGTGTTACCATTGAAGAGGCCGAGCATATGATGGCCACTAGGCTTTGGCAGAACACTGCTAAGGTGCATTTTGACACCACAGCACGGCCAGATGGGTCCCGCTTGATCTATGGCGGGCATGTGATCTCGATGGCGCGGGCGTTGTCGTTCAACGGCCTGGCAAATGCTCAGATGATGGTCGGGTTGAATGGCGGCGCTCATGTGAACCCATGTCGTGCAGGCATGACGGTGCATGCCTGGTCTGAGGTCTTGGACAAGGCTGAAACAGCAGCGCCTGGCGTGGGCGTCATTCGACTGCGGCTGGTCGCAACGCAAGGCAGCGCGCCTTTTGTCCTGCGGGACGAGGATGGCAAATATCGTCCTGAGGTTCTGTTGGACTTGGATTATTGGGCGGTGATCCCGCTGTAACCGGGTAGCCGTCGCAGGGATGGTCGGCATTGTTCACGGGAAAAAGAGTAGGGTGAACGGCACGCATTGCGTAGACTTCCCGTATGAGAGGGTTGCGAGCAGTCTGTCTGTCGGTGCTGATATCTTGCGCAGGTCTTGCGTCGTCACGGGCGCAGGCCTGTGATCTTGCGCTTGTGTTGGCGGTGGATGTGTCTGGCAGCGTTGATGCGGCAGAGTACCGGGTGCAGATGGACGGGCTTGCTGCCGCGCTGCGCAACGGGATCATTGCCGAAGCACTCGTGCGGGCCCAGGCCCGTGTCTTGCTGATGCAATGGTCGGGCAGCGGCCGACAGGAAGTGTCGTTGCCGTGGTTCCAAACCAGCGATTTTGCAGCGGTAGAGGCGTTGGCACAGCGAATTTCCACGGCTCCACGACCCTGGTTGAACTTTGCCACTGGTATTGGAGAGGCGCTCCAGCTCGCGCAGGTGCAGTTTCGGCAGGTGCCGGACTGCCGCCGGAAGATCGTCGATGTTTCGGGTGACGGGATTTCGAACGAAGGAATTGCGCCAGATTATCTGCACGCATCCCTCGTCAATGACGGCATCACGGTCAACGCTTTGGCCATCGAGGCCAGTGAACCTGACCTGACCGGCTATTTCTTTGAGCGCGTGATCACGGGGCCTGGTGCCTTTGTTCAGACGGCCTCTGGATTTGCAGATTACCCCGAGGCCATTCGGAAGAAACTGTTGCGCGAAGTGGCGCAACAGACTGCGCAATTGACGCAAACCGCGCCAAATCGTCGCTGAAGCCAATTTGACTGGGTGATTCTGTAAGAAATTAGGGTTTTCGTAATTTGTGATCACTTACCCAAATCAAGTGATCACAAATGAGAATTTTCGGGAGTTTCACGAGATTATCTGGGCATTTTTACCTCTCGTTTGGGTGACAGGCCGTAAAAAACAGCTAAAACGTCGTCAGCCAACCGGAAAGGAGCCAACATGGCCGATGTAAATCGGGGCAATCGCCCGCTTTCACCTCATCTGATGATCTATCGTCCGCAGCTGACCTCTATCTCTTCGATTATGGTGCGGATCAGTGGTCTGGGTGTCCTGACCCTCGTACCTCTGGTGGTGTGGTGGCTTTTGGCGGCGGCAACCTCTGAAGCGGCTTTTGCCGTCATTGACGGGTTCCTGCGCAGCTGGTTTGGGATGCTTATCCTGACCGCGGCCATGTGGGGATTTTGGTATCACACGCTGGGGCGGCTGCGTCATGTCATCTGGGACTTCGGTTACTGCCTGGACGTGCCCACCTCTGAAAAAATGGGCATCGGCATGTTTGTCGGCGCAACCGTTTTGACCGCCCTTGTGGCGCTGGTCGTATAAGGAGCAACCAGATGCGTTATATGACAGATCGAAAGCGTGCCCTGGGTCTGGGCGCTGGCGGCACGGGAACCGAAAACCATTGGAAGATGATGGTGCGGTCCATGATCATGGTGGTGCTTGCGCCGCTGTTTCTGATCACGCTTGGGCTTGGGCTTGGCCGTCCCTACGAAGAGGTGCTGGTCTATTTCAGTCAGCCCATTCCTGCCATTATTATGGCCCTTTCCCTGATCGTCGGGCTCATTCAGCTTATGTATGAAGCCCAGGAAGCAATCGAAGATTATGTACACGGTGTCGGTGAGAAGCTGATGATCGTTGCGGTGCGGGCGTTTTGCTACACGCTGATCGCGGCGGGGCTCTTTGCCCTTATCAAGCTTGCCCTGTGAGACCCGGTATAAGGATCATACATAATGACAGCAGCATATGAATACGAAACCCACGAATACGACGTCGTTGTTGTAGGCGCAGGTGGTGCCGGTCTGCGCGCGACCTTGGGTATGGCAGAGCAGGGTTTGCGCACAGCGTGTATCTCCAAAGTGTTCCCGACGCGGTCCCACACGGTCGCGGCCCAGGGTGGCATTGCAGCATCGCTGTCCAACATGGGCCCAGACCACTGGCAGTGGCACATGTATGACACTGTCAAAGGCTCCGACTGGCTCGGTGATACCGACGCGATGGAATACCTCGCGCGCGAGGCCCCCAAGGCGGTCTATGAACTGGAACACTACGGTGTGCCGTTTTCCCGCACCGAAGAGGGCAAAATCTATCAGCGTCCCTTTGGTGGCCACACAACGCAGTTCGGTGAAGGCCCGCCCGTTCAGCGCACCTGTGCTGCCGCCGACCGGACAGGCCACGCGATCCTGCACACGCTGTATGGCCAGTCGCTGAAAAACAACGCGGAATTCTACATCGAATATTTCGCCATCGATCTGCAAATGTCTGATGATGGCGTTTGCACCGGCGTTCTGTGCTGGAAGTTGGATGATGGCACCTTCCATGTGTTCAACGCCAAGACAGTGGTTCTCGCAACCGGCGGCTATGGACGCGCATATTTCTCCGCTACGTCTGCGCATACCTGCACCGGTGATGGCGGTGGTATGGTGGCTCGCGCAGGCCTTGCGCTGCAGGATATGGAGTTTGTGCAGTTCCACCCGACCGGCATCTATGGCTCAGGCTGTTTGATCACCGAAGGGGCACGTGGCGAAGGTGGCTACCTGACCAACTCCGAAGGTGAGCGTTTCATGGAGCGCTATGCCCCGAATTATAAGGACCTTGCTCCTCGGGACTATGTGTCTCGCTGCATGACCATGGAAATCCGCGAAGGGCGCGGTGTTGGTCAAAACGGCGATCACATTCACTTGAACCTCAGCCATTTGCCAGCCGAAGCTTTGGCAGAACGGTTGCCGGGTATTTCGGAGAGCGCGAAAATCTTCGCCGGCGTCGATGTCACGAAAGAGCCGATCCCAGTTCTGCCAACGGTGCACTACAACATGGGCGGTATTCCGACCAACTACTGGGGCGAGGTTCTGGATCCGACACCGGAAGATCCCAACCGGATCGTGCCGGGCCTGATGGCTGTTGGTGAGGCTGGTTGTGCATCCGTTCACGGTGCCAACCGTCTTGGTTCGAATTCCCTGATCGACCTGGTGGTGTTTGGCCGCGCTGCCGCGATCAAAGCGGGCAAGGTTGTCGACCCGAACTCGGCCGTGCCAGAAACCAATAAAAAGGCGGTCGATCAGGCGTTTGATCGTTTTGATGGTCTGCGCCATGCCAAGGGGCAAATCCCGACAGCTGAACTGCGGTTGGAAATGCAAAAGGCAATGCAAGCCGATGCTGCCGTGTTCCGCACTGATGAAACCCTGAAGCAAGGGGTGGAAAAAATGACTGCCATCGCGTCCAAGCAGGACGACCTGCAGGTGACCGATCGCAGCCTGGTCTGGAACTCGGATCTGATGGAAACGCTTGAGCTGACCAACCTGATGCCCAATGCGCTGGCAACAATCGTTGGTGCTGAGGCGCGTCGGGAAAGCCGTGGCGCACACGCGCATGAGGATTACCCGAACCGGGATGATGCGAACTGGCGTGTGCACACCATTGCGCGGGCGTCTGGCAACCGGATCGAAAGCGTACAGATGAAGCTGAGCTATCGCCCGGTTATCGAAGATCCGCTCACCACCGAAAGCCAGGGTGGCATCAGCCTGCAGAAGATCGCTCCGAAAGAGCGGACGTTCTAAATGACCTCTGCGCCTCCTCGGATTTTGTGCGTCGGCACGCATCACAAGACGGGTACCGTCTGGATGCGGCGTGTCTGGCGTATGATCGGGGAGGCGTTGGAGATCCCATTCGAACCGGTGCACAATCCGGATCGGTGGCAGCGAATCCCGGACACGGGTCGGGTGATTGTTGTGAACTGGTCGGGCGCTTTTGCGCCGGCTCTGTTCGATCATCCCGAAGCGCGGTTTTTGCACATCATCCGCGACCCGCGCGATGTGCTTTTGTCTGGTGCTCGCTATCATGAGAACAGCCCAGGTCGACAAGAACGTTTCTTGCACGGCGCACGGGCCGATCTGAACGGTTTGAGCTATCAGCAACATTTGCAGAGCCTGACCGACCTAGAGGCCAAGCTTGATTTTGAGATGCGCAATATGCACCTCAAGACCCTGGGTGAGATGTTGAAATGGCCTTATGGCCATCCGCGTGCGATGGATCTGCGATATGAAGATCTGATCGACGATCAGAGCTGTGCGTTGTTTGCGGATGTCTTGCGGTTTTTTGGGTTCGACAATGCCGAGGCTGAAACCGCGAAAACCATCTATTTCGAGAACTCTCTGTTTGGTGGGTTGGCAGCGGACCAAAGCACCAATCGCGACCAAAACACCGGACGAACGGCTACTCACGTGGTGTCCGGCGCGTCCGGCCAGTGGCAAACCGCATTGCCATATGCAACAGCGCAGCTATATGCGGAACGCCATGCGGACGATCTGGTCACGCTCGGTTATGAGACCGATGCGGGCTGGTTAAACGCCATGCAGCACTCAACCGATAGCGCTTCGTCGGCCGCCACGGCGGGGTGCGACGCATGATGGCGGCGCTCACAGAAACACCACGCGTCACCGTGCAAACGCATGAAACCGCACTTGTGGCGCAGCTCGGGTGGCAGCCTGTGAAGACGCTGCGCATGGTCGGGATGCGCCGCTCCGGTAACCATGCGATTGCAAATTGGCTCCAGCGCAACGCGTCGACCGGAAAAGCCCTGTTTTTGAACAATTGCCGTGCAGGACGGGACCCATTCCGCCACCACAACGGGCTTGAGGTCTCTGGGCACCGGTGCTCGGCCCCCCTTGAGCATGCCGCTGAAGAGGCCGGACCGGACGCAATGCTCTTGTTGTCTTATGAAGACACAACACTCGGACGGGCGCACGCAGATCGCGATTTGTCCGGCCCGCTCTCTGATCAGGCGTTTGACCATAGCGTTTTGGTTTATCGCAGTTTTCTGAATTGGTCCGCATCGCTCTTGGCCAAATTGCGTCGTAATCCACGCTACCGCAGCGCGGACCGGGCCGCTGTGATGATGCGCTCCATCGCGACATATGGCGACCTGCTGGCGGAGGTCGTGGCAGCGCAGGATCAGGCGCAGGCACGCGGATCGGTGGCCATTTGCTATGACCATTGGGTCGAAAGCGATCTTTACCGCGCCCAGCGTTTGCAGGCTCTCGGTTTGGAGGTGCGGGACAACAGCCTCGGTATGGTTCAGGCCTACGGGGGGGGATCCAGTTTCCAGCCAAAGGCGACGACCGCAACTGAACTCGATGTAATGAACCGCTGGCGGGGTATGGCCAAAGACCCGGAGTATCGCGCTGTTCTATCCTTGGCGGCGCTGGATGATGTGTTTGTGTCGCGACTGACCAGCCTGTTTCCCGACGATGCCACGCATCTGATGACACTGATTGGCGCCAACGCCCTCGTTGATGCGCCCACAAAGGTGGAGGGCATATGATGCACGACCGCCTTATTCCCATTCGCAAGAATTGCGTTTTGATTGATGCTCGGATGGATCCGAGCCCAGCCTCTTTCCAACCGGTGCCGTTCGTTGCATCCGGTTGGGCAGCTCAGCAAGGAGAATGATCTATGGCAGAGTTCGCACTTCCGAAAAATTCCAAGATCACCACGGGTAAAACCTGGCCCAAGCCCGAAGGCGCGAAGAATGTGCGCAAGTTCAGCATCTATCGCTGGAACCCGGATGACGGAAAGAACCCGCAGGTTGATACTTATTTCGTCGACATGGACAGCTGCGGGCCGATGGTTCTGGATGCGCTGATCAAGATCAAGAACGAGATTGATCCCACTCTGACGTTCCGCCGATCCTGCCGGGAAGGGATTTGTGGGTCCTGTGCGATGAACATCGACGGTATCAACACATTGGCCTGTATTTATGGTCTGGATGAGATCAAAGGCGATGTGAAAATCTATCCGTTGCCGCATATGCCCGTGGTCAAGGATCTGATTCCCGACCTGACCCACTTCTATGCGCAGCACGCATCGATCATGCCCTGGTTGGAGACCAAGACAAACCGCCCTGCCAAGGAGTGGAAGCAGTCTATTGACGACCGCAAGAAGCTTGATGGGCTGTATGAATGTGTGATGTGCGCGTCTTGCTCCACCTCCTGCCCAAGCTATTGGTGGAATGGTGATCGGTATTTGGGCCCGGCAGCTTTGTTGCACGCGTATCGTTGGATCATTGATAGCCGGGATGAAGCGACTGGCGAGCGGTTGGATGAACTGGAAGATCCATTCAAGCTCTACCGGTGTCACACCATCATGAACTGCGCCAAGACCTGCCCGAAGGGATTGAACCCGGCCAAAGCGATTGCGCATATCAAACAGATGATGGTGGAACGCTCCGTCTGATCGAGACGAATTATTCCATGCCAAAGCGCCACCTGCCACCGCAGGTGGCGCTTTTGTTTTCAGCGGATCTTTGACGAGAGCCAACGATTGGGCTCAGGTGATCGAAGAGCAACCGATACGCACTTCGCCGCTCGCTAAATCTGATCAAATTTCGTCATAAAAATAAGGGGTTTCCGGTTCAGAAAAAGCTTGAAAGACTCGAAGGATTGAGTGATATGGCGCGCAGACGCCAACGCACGCGCCTCTGTCCCAAGGGTTACACCCCCATGGTTACGTAGCGACGGTAACGTCTCTGATTGAAGTGAGCGGTCATAGATGGCCGGGTCTTTTGGAGATGACCATGAACGCAAACGTAGCCGGGCATATCGCCGGTGAATTCGGTATTTCGTCGGTGTCCCGACATCTTTCATACATTGCGCAGAACCGTTTTGAGCGGCCTACTTTGGTGATCGACGCGGAGGCTGTCGCTCAACAATATGATCGCCTGGCATCCGGATTGGGACGGGCCAGAATTCACTACGCGGTGAAGGCCAATCCTGCGCCCCAAATCCTGCAGCGACTGGTCGCGTGCGGTGCGCATTTTGATGCGGCGAGTGAGGCAGAGATCAGGCAGTGCTTGGCCGCGGGCGCCCCGGCTGCGCATATCTCTTTTGGAAATACGATCAAGCGGCCAGCCGATATCGCCTTTGCCTATGGCTGCGGTATCACGCAGTTCGCAGCAGACGCCTCCGAAGAAGTGGCCAAAATTGCCGCTCATGCGCCTGGGGCAGGGGTGATCATTCGGGTGCTGGTTGGTGCAACAGGTGCAGATTGGCCGCTGAGCCGGAAATTCGGCTGTAGCGCATCGATGGCTTTGGCGCTTATGGATCAGGCGGCTGAAAGTGGCTTGGACGTGTTGGGCCTCTCGTTTCATGTGGGGTCCCAGACCCGAGAGCCTGCGATGTGGGCGGACACTTTGGATCAGGTGGCGGACATTTGGCGCGCAGCAAAAGAGGCCGGGCACCCGCTTCGGGTGTTGAACATTGGTGGGGGATTTCCCGCCAGCTACGGTGGTGCGGTTCTGGCGCCGCACGACTACGCCGAACAGGTGATGGCTTTGGTCAACGCCCGGTTCCCTGATGCGGCAGAGATCATGGCAGAGCCTGGCCGTGGTTTGGTGGCGGAGGCTGGCGCGATCGCAGCAGAGGTTTTGCTGGTGTCGCGCAAGGATGGCTCTGATAACCATCGCTGGGTCTATTTGGATATTGGCAAGTTTTCGGGTTTGGCTGAAACCATGGACGAGGCCATTCGCTATCGCATCACGACAGACCGCGATGGCGGAGCGATGGGTCCCTGTGTTTTGGCGGGGCCGTCCTGCGACAGCGCAGATGTGTTGTATGAAAAACGACCCTATCAGCTGCCATTGGATTTGCGGGCCGGGGATAGAGTCGTCATTCACGCATGCGGGGCGTACACCAGCACATATGCCTCTGTCGGGTTCAACGGGTTCCCGCCGCTTGATGTGGTTGTGATTTAGACCCGCGGATGGGGTTTGGACACAAGTGCTTGCCACCGCTGCAAACTGCCGGTTTGATGGTCGCAACTTATTGAGAGGATTGCGATCATGTCTGTGGCCACTTTGCCAAACACCCCCCTTGCAGCACCAGATGATGCCGCCGCGCGGCGCGCGGTAACGCCTGTGATTTGCTATCCAAACGAAACGCTGCCGCAGCCTGATTTGGCTTTGTATCAGGCTGCGCGTGACGGGGCAGTGAAAACTGATGAGGTTCTGGTGAACCCGCGCGATGCGGCCTGTTTCACTGTGCCAGCAGGCCATTTCTTTCGCATTTCCTCGGTTCAGGGATCGCAGGTCGGGGATCTGAACCTGTGGAATAAAGAGGATTTGTCCGAGCGGTTTTTTTCCGGCAAAACCCGCGCGCTGCATGGAACCCATGTGACCGTCGGAGAACGTCTGTGGAGCAGCTTGCCCAGTCTCAGACCGATGGCCACGATCATTGGCGACACGTTGGGTTGGTACGGTATCGATGAGTTCGGCGGATCTGTGCATGATGTGATTGGCACAAGATGCGATCCCTACACTGGCAATCTTGTAAATGCCGTTTCAAAAATCCCCAAAAGTGGCGAAGTAAAATTCCCCACTTTCTGGTCTCGGTGATCAGCCGGTTGTTGCGATCAGTTTCTCCTTTTTTGGTGGTCGGCCGCGTCGCTTTGGTGCGGGCGGTGGTGTG
>NZ_JAJDWC010000153.1 GCF_022825805.1 Phaeobacter sp. | reverse complement strand
GCTGCGTTCATCCAAAATCTAAGAGAAAGTGGCGCGGTTGACGGGGCTCGAACCCGCGACCCCCGGCGTGACAGGCCGGTACTCTAACCAACTGAGCTACAACCGCGCATGGGCCTTTCGGCGTTCCAGGCCAACTGGCCTGGGTTGGTTCCCTCCGGGACGGCCCTGAAATCCAGGGATATGAAAGTGGCGCGGTTGACGGGGCTCGAACCCGCGACCCCCGGCGTGACAGGCCGGTACTCTAACCAACTGAGCTACAACCGCTCGCTGCCCGATCAGCATCGCTGCTGAACGTTGGGCTGTAATATTCCCAGCGCTCGGGTATCGTCAAGCGGTGTTTTGGGATTTTCTATCGTTTCTACGAAAAAAATCGCTGCGGCATGAGAATTGCACACCAAGCCATTGTTTTTTCGGAATTCCTGATGGGCCAATCAGGACAGAACGGCCTTCTCGCCCTGCTCTTCAAAGAGGGGCCGCCCCTCCGCACGCTTCCCGGCGCAGTAGACGGGCGTCCCGAGCGTCACCCAAAGATGCAGGCACACACATCACGCAGGTGTTTCGTGCCACGGTTTGCGACGTCTAACTTCTCGCGCAGCTTCTCCCCCAGCCTGCTCAAATAGAAATTCAATCTCATTTTAGGGACTTAAACGGCGATTGTTTAACTCTTGGTCAAGGTTCCGCTTTACCCTGCAGACGGTGGATCGGAGTAAACAATGGTTATTGAGACCCCAAACGCATTTGAACAACACGCCACAGCAAACGGCACCGCAGAGCAGGATCTGCAGGCCCAGATGGTGGATGTCCTGAACCAGATGGAACAGGGTATCCTGGTCTGGTCGCCTGATGGCATCTGCACGCTGCACAATGAGCGGATTTTCCAGGTGCTTGAATTGGGGCCGCAGGATCTGCGCGTTGGTATGGGGCGCGAGGCGTTCCTGACCCATTCCGTTAACCAGGGCGTCATTTCGGCAGAGCGCAAAGACGAAGTCCAGCGCCTGTTCCAATCCGGCCAACCGTTTCACTTCGACCGCAACATGGCCTCTGGCAAGGTGATTTCATCCTTTGCCCGCCCCTTGAAGGACGGCGGATATGTCGTCACCTTCACCGATATCACCCAGTTTCGTCAGGATGCGGCAGATCTGGCCGCCGCAAAGCAGGTGGCCGAAGCCGCAGAACAACGCGCCAAGGACATGTTGGCCAAAGAACAGTCCTGGCGCGCCGAGGTGCGGGCGCTTGCGGATCTGGATGAATGGCTGCAGTGCTGCAAATCGCTGGACGAGTTGTTTGTTGTGGTTGAAAAATTCATGTCCAAGGCCCTGCCGCTGACACAGGGCGAACTCTATATCTATTCCAACTCCCGCGACGTGCTGGATGGGGCCTGCTGTTGGGGTGGCGCGCATCTACACGAACATATCGCGCCAGACAGCTGCTGGGCCCTGCGCCGTGGTCGTGGCTACCGATATGATGCAAGTGGCTTCACCTTTGAATGTGGCCATGTCGCCGACCATCCGCTGGTGCGCACTGTAGATGATGCGCTTTGCATCCCGATTGTGGCCCATGGTGACACAGTGGGGCTGCTCCATGTCACCTATCCACCCCAAACCGACAAAGACACCGCCAAAGCGGGCTATGAGCTCGCACTGCAATGTGGCGAACACATCAGCCTCGCCATCGCCAACGTCAAATTGCGTGACGAACTGCATGACCAGAGCACCCGCGACCCGCTGACACGGCTCTACAACCGACGCTATTTCCTCGAGGCCATGCGCGCCGAACAATCGATGGCCTCACGCAAGAACACGCCCTTTTCGCTGCTCAGTTTCGATGCCGACAAATTCAAAGCGTTCAACGACAACCACGGCCATGATGCGGGCGACATGGTGCTGCGTGCCATCAGCGACAAGATGCAGGAGGTGTTCCACACCGGGGCGATCTGCTGTCGTTTCGGGGGCGAAGAGTTTTCTGTACTGCTGCCAGGCGCAAGCAGCGCTGTCGCAACCGACGCGGCAGAAGCACTGCGCGCCGCGATTGAGGACACAACGGTTCAGTATAGTGGCGGTAAACTGCCCGGTGTCACCATATCCATTGGGGTTGCGAGCTTCCCGGATCACGGTGCCTTGCCACAGGATCTGCTGAATGCTGCTGACCGAGCGCTCTATGCCGCAAAAGCCGCGGGTCGCAACTGCGTCCGGCTGGCCGGTCAAGAAACCGGATCAGACCCCACCCCGTAGCGTTCAAGGGGAAGGACGATCCCGCCCTTCAGGCCCATCTAGGGATAGCAAACGACATAGGCCAATAATGTCATCTGAGGGCGCGGTGGCGCATCAGCTCAAACCCCAGCCGGTCCCGCAGCACAGACAGCAATTCCGTCTCCAACTGATGCGTCGTGATCGGTTCGCCATTGAAGGCCACGATATGGCCGATCATTTCCTTGTCAGCGTTTTCAACCCGGATCCCAAGATAAGCGTCAAAGCCCCCTTCCCCGTACCGTGGATCATCGGCAAACAGCTCCGGCAGACCGCTCTGGATCCGTCGGGTTGGCTGGTCCTTGAGCACCTCGCAGGGTTTGCCCTCGTAAGACATCAGCGCGCCAACTTTGTCATCCAGCCATTTGCCATCCTCGCAGTAGGCAAGGATGTTGAAAAACGCGGGGTCCTGTTCGCTGCACTCAGCCACAAACACCGCACGCACCCCAAGCAACAGCTGGATCTGTTGCGTGATGAGATGAAACACCCCCTGCGAGGGTGATTCCGGGCCGCGCGCCAGTGCTTTCAGGATCCGCAGGGCACGGAGATTTTCCAGTTCATTGCCAATCCGATCGCTGAAATCCGAAATCGTCTCAATAATCTGGTCGACTTCTTCCAGAGAGGTTTCATGTTTCCAGCCCAGCTGCACCAGACCGATCACTTCGGAATGCTGGTTCAAGACGGGATAGGCCAGGAAGCTCTCCAACCCTTTTTCCTGCAGCATCAAATCGTCGGGATAAGCCTGTTGGATCCCCCGATGCAGCAGCACCATTTTGGCTGTCTTGATGGCCTCGATGCAGGGGGTCGAGCAGGCTTCGTATTCAAAGTTGATGAGACTTTCCCCATCCAGCCAGCCCGCTTTCACCTGAATACGTTCGATATCAGTGACGTGCAGTTGGCTGATGGCGATCATTTCGACCTGCAGCACCTCTTGCAGGATGTTGACGAAGGTCTGCAGAAATTCGTGCCCCGTGCTGGCAGACAACCGTTCCAGATCATTGGCAACAGGCAGCAGGCGCGTTTGGTCTTGCTCTGACAGGAGGGTGTCAGGACGGTCTGGCTGCATGTACACTATCTCTCTGTTCTAAATGCACATCGTGCACGAGCTAGGGTAAAGTTATCGTGAAGCGGGATATCTGACCATGTTATCCATTCAGCAAAACGGTCAAGCGCGGGTCTTATAATTGCCTATTATTTGTGCACAAACACATACCCACAGTTGAACCACTTCGCAGCCCACAGCCAAGAGGTGCAAAAAGGCATGTTTCATCAGCGAGTTTCACCGAAAAAGACGCCCGTCGCCGCCCTAATAGCGGGATGATGGGCTGCCCACGCGAAACGGTGCCAGACTGTCCATAAACATATCCAGAAAGTCCAAGGCAAGGAGAGACCGGTTCCCTGACATCGGCCGCAGGACGGTCAAACGGTGTTCCACAGCCGGTTCGAACGGTCTGATCTCGACGTCTTGATGACGAAAGGCCTCCGCATCCAATGCGCTGACAATCGTCACCCCGTGGCCTTTGTTCACCATAATGCAAGCCGTCGCAAATTGGCGCACCTCGACCCAGCTGTTCATCTCAACACCGTATTCGGAAAACGCACGGGTCAGGCGTTTGAAAAATGGGCTGTCCCGGCGGGTGTGGATCAATTTGCGATCCCGCAAATCAGTTGGTGTTATGACATCGCGCTCCGCCAGGTCGCTGTTTCTGGGAACAACACAAACGGTTCGGATCGGCACATCTGTGGTTTCCACCGCTGGATGGGACGCAAATTCATCTGTCAAACCACAGTCATATTGATGGCTTATGATCCAATCCAGGATGCGCTCTGGCCGGTCGGGCTCCAGGGTGAGGCGAACACCCGGACGTTGATCAAGAAAATCCGCAAGGAGATGTGGCAAATGCATGGTTGCGAACCCGGGAAGACAGGCGATGCGCAAATGTCCCGCCGTCCGTTCAGACAGATCCCGGTTCAAATCTTCCAGATGTTTGAGACTGTCCAGCACCCGGTTCACCTCCGACAGAAGGTAGCGCGCTTCGCTTGTCGGCACCAAAACACCTTCACTGCGGGTGAACAAATCCACGGACACAGCCTGAGAAAAATCCGACAACAGGCGGCTCACAGCGGGCTGAGAGACACCAAGCGTCTTTGCAGCCCGCGTCATGGAGCCACTGCGCGCAACCGCTTGAAAAGCCTCAAGTTGTCTCAGTCTAAACTTCACTGGCTTGCCCCTGCGCCCAATCAAACATCACAAAAACATAACAACATGTTATGAAGACTGTCAAAAAACTTTTGCTTGAATTATCTTTTTACTCGGACAAAACCTAGAGCAGAGCCAAGCTTGGGAGAAAACTCATGTCCGTAAAATCTATGCTCTGCGCCTCCGCCGTGATGGCAGTTGCTGGCAGCACCGCATTTGCACAAACCGAGATTCAGTGGTGGCACGCGATGGGCGGCACCAACGGCGAACGGGTCAACAAAATCGCCGAAGATTTCAACGCCACACAGGACGCGTATAAAATCGTACCCGTCTACAAAGGCAACTACACCGAAACCATGACCGCAGCGATCGCCGCATTCCGCGCCAAAGAACACCCGCAGATTGTGCAGGTTTTCGAGGTTGGCACCGCGACCATGATGTCCGCGAAAGGCGCCATCTATCCGGTGGAACAGCTAATGAACGACGCAGGCGAGCCGTTCGACGGCGATGCCTTCCTGCCCGCAGTTGTGTCCTATTACGAAACACCCGAAGGCGAATTGCTGTCGATGCCATTCAACAGCTCCACCCCGGTTCTGTGGTACAACAAAGACGCGCTGGATGCTGCTGGCGCCGAAGTTCCGACCACATGGGACGAGGTCAAAACCGCCTCCCAGAAGCTGGTCGACAACGGCATGAAATGTGGCGTTTCCTTCGGCTGGCAGTCCTGGGTGATGATCGAGAACTTCTCTGCCTGGCATAACCTGCCCACCGGCACCAAAGAGAACGGCTTCTCCGGGTTCGACACCGAACTGACCTTCAACAACGCAAGCGTTGCAGCGCGTCTGGATGACATCGCGTCCATGGGCGACGGCAATCTCTTCGTCTATGGCGGCCGCCGTGGCGACAGCCTGCCGATGTTCACCAATGGCGAATGCGGCATGTGGATGAACTCCTCAGCCTACTACGGTTCGATTTCGTCCCAGGCAGAGTTTGAATTCGGTCAGGCCATGCTGCCGCTGGACACCAAGGTCGCAGACGCACCGCAAAACTCCATCATCGGTGGCGCCACGCTCTGGGTGCTCGCGGGTCACGATGAGGAAGAGTACAAGGGCACCGCGCAGTTCATGACCTACCTCGCTTCCCCCGAGGTGCAGGCCTGGTGGCACCAGGAAACCGGCTATGTGCCGATCACCACTGCCGCTTATGAACTGTCGAAAGAGCAAGGGTTCTACACCAGCAACCCCGGCACCGACACAGCCATCAAACAGCTGAGCCTGAACACCCCAACGGCCAACAGCCGGGGTCTGCGTTACGGCAACTTCGTCCAGATCCGTGATGTCATCAACGAAGAGATGGAAGCGCTCTGGGGTGGTGAGAAATCTGCGCAGGATGCATTGGATGCGGCGGTTGAGCGCGGCAACGATCTGCTGCGCAAGTTCGAACGCACCGCGAAATAACGCTCTCTGACCTTTCCCGTCCTGCCGCTCCTTTCCGGGGGCGGCAGGGCTATTTTTCTGACTGGGGCCTTTCATGCTCAAACGGGTGCATTTCCCAACCTCTCTGCTGCCGTATCTGCTGGTTGCACCGCAAATCGCCATCACTTTGGTCTTCTTCATCTGGCCCGCAAGCCAGGCGATGTATCAATCATTCCTGATCGAAGACGCGTTTGGACTGGGCACAGAATTCGTCTGGTTTGAGAACTTCGAAGTTCTCATGACCGATTCCCACTATCTCGACAGTTTCCAGAGAACGGCCGTATTCTCGGTGCTGGTCGCCGCGCTTTCGATGGGGTTTGCTCTGATCCTCGCGGGATTTGCGCAGCGCGTTGTGCGCGGTGCGATGTTCTATCGCACGCTGCTGATCTGGCCCTACGCCATTGCGCCTGTTCTGGCCGGTGCGCTGTGGGTGTTCATGTTCAACCCGACGCTCGGCATCTTTCCCTACTTCCTCGAAATCATCGGAATCACGTGGAATCACTACCTCAGTGGCAACCAAGCCATGCTGCTGGTGATCCTGGCCGCAGCCTGGAAACAGGTTGCCTATAACTTCTTGTTTTACCTCGCAGCGATGCAATCAATCCCCAACTCCGTCATCGAAGCCGCAGCCATCGACGGCGCAGGCCCGGCGCGGCGTTTCTGGACGATCGTGTTCCCGCTGATCTCACCGACAACGTTTTTCCTGCTGGTGATCAATATGGTCTACGCCTTCTTTGAAACCTTCGGGATCATTCACGCCGTCACCCAAGGCGGTCCCGGAACCTCGACCACCATCCTGGTCTACAAAGTGTTCAACGACGGCTTTGTCGGACTCGATCTTGGCGGCTCTGCGGCACAATCCGTGGTGCTGATGGCGCTGGTCATCGTGATGACTGTTGTCCAGTTCCGCTTTGTTGAAAGAAAGGTGGCCTACTGATGGTCGAAAACCGCCCACTCACCACCTTTGTAACCCATCTTGTGCTGATCCTCGGGGTGCTTGCGATTGCATTTCCTGTGTGGATCACCTTTGTAGCCTCCACGCATAATGAGCTGCGCATGAACCAGTCGCCGCTGCCGCTGTGGCCGGGAGAGTATTTCCTGACCAACATGCAGCAGACCCTGTTCGGCTCGGGCCTGAGCGGCACGGAACAGGCACCGGTCTGGCTGATGCTGCTGAACTCACTGGCAATGGCGCTGCTGATCTCCAGCGGCAAAATCGTGATTTCGCTCCTGTCGGCATTTGCCATCGTCTACTTCAAATTCCCGTTCCGCATGGGCTTTTTCTGGATGATCTTCATCACCCTGATGCTGCCTGTGGAGGTGCGGATCCTGCCCACCTTCGAAGTGGTGGCCAATCTGGGGATGCTGAACAGCTATTGGGGCTTGTCGATCCCGCTGATTGCCTCGGCCACAGCGACATTCATGTTCCGCCAGGTGTTCCTGACGGTCCCGGACGAGCTGCTGGAAAGCGCACGCATCGATGGCGCAGGGCCGCTCAGGTTCTTCTTTGATATCCTGTTGCCGCTGTCGCGCACCAATATCGCGGCGCTGTTCGTGATCCTGTTCATCTTCGGCTGGAACCAATACCTCTGGCCTCTGCTGATCACCACAGACACCTCCATGACCACCATCGTGATGTCGATCAAACAGATGCTGGAAGCGGCCGAACAAAGCCCGCAGTGGAACATCATCATGACAACCGCGCTGCTAGCAATGATCCCGCCGGTGTTCGTGGTCATCGCAATGCAAAAGCTCTTTGTTCAGGGCTTGACGGAAACCGATAAGTAAGGCGCCCGAAAAATGGCTGATATTCAACTCAAAGACCTGGTGAAATCCTACGGTCCAACCGAAGTGCTCCACCACATCGAGGGCGACATTCAGGATGGTGAATTCATCGTCATCGTCGGCCCCTCCGGCTGTGGCAAATCCACATTGCTGCGCATGGTCGCCGGACTGGAAAGCGTCACCTCCGGTGAAATCGCTATCGGCGGCACACGGGTGAACGAACTGGAGCCATCGCAACGCGACATCGCGATGGTGTTCCAGAACTACGCGCTCTACCCGCATATGACCGTGCGCCAGAACATGGCCTATGGTCTGAAAATCCGCAAACTGCCCAAAGCAGACATCGACCGCCGCGTGGAAGAAGCGGCAGAGATCCTCGAGATCAAACAATATCTGGACCGCAAACCCCGGCAACTATCCGGCGGGCAACGTCAGCGGGTCGCCATGGGGCGCGCGATTGTGCGCGATCCGCAGGTGTTCCTGTTTGACGAACCCCTATCGAACCTCGATGCAAAACTGCGGGTCCAAATGCGGCTGGAAATCCGCAAACTGCAGCAGCGGCTCGGGGTCACCTCCATCTATGTGACCCACGATCAGGTCGAGGCGATGACACTCGGCGACCGGCTGATGGTGCTGAACGGAGGCTATGTGGAGCAGTTCGGCACGCCGATTGAGCTGTACGACCGCCCTGCGTCGATGTTTGTGGCCGGTTTCATCGGCAGCCCTGCGATGAATTTCCTGCCCGTAACCCTGGATGCCGGTACGGCCAGCCTCCCTTCAGGACACCAGGTCAGCGTCGCCTCCGGTCACAGCGGCACCGCAACGCTTGGGATGCGTCCCGAGCACCTGACCGCAGATCCCGACGGGCCGATTGCCATCAACGTCGACATGCTGGAACAGCTTGGCGCCAACACGCTGATCCACGGTCGTTTGGACGGCACAGAACACGCCATCACAGCAAGTGTGCCAGGTCACGCGCACGACGGTATTGGCAACACTCGCCGCTTTTCCATTGCGCCGGATCTGACCCATCTGTTTGACACCGACACTGGCAAGCGTCTGGACAGCTGATGCCTTTTCCTCAACTCTCTGCCTGCGCAGCCGCGCCAGGTGTGATCCGGCTCGTCGGTCATCGCGGTGCGCGCGGTGTGCTGCCTGAAAACACGATCGAAGGCTTTGAATTCGCTCTGACATCGGGGTTGAAACTGCTGGAACTGGATGTCACCGCGACCCGTGATGGGGTCGTTGTGATCACCCACAACCACCGCCTGACCCGGTCCATGGTGCGTGATGCGACGGGCCATTGGCTGCAGGGTGAAGAGCCCAAAGTGTCCCAGCTGACCTATGCTGAGCTGTCGGAATTCGATGCAGGCGGGCTTGATGGCACCACCGCTTATGGGCAGCGGTTCCCTGACCAGTCGTTTATGACAGGTGTGGCCATTCCTCGGCTGACGGATCTTTTGGACCTGCTACGCCAGCGAGAGCATCAGGATGTGCATCTGTTTCTCGAAATCAAATCCGATCCGGATCTGGTCCAGAACAGCACCGCAAGAACCGCTTTGGTCGAAGCCGTGGTGGCAGAGGTCCGCGCCGCGCACCTGGAACCACGCACGATCCTCCACAGTTTCGACTGGACCATGTTGGAGGATTGCCAACGCATCGCGCCGGACATGCCGACATCGTTTCTCACCCAACTGCCGGAAAACGACGATGACATCGGCGAGGATTCATCCAAAGCCGTCAACCCGGTGGAGGGCTGCAGCGCGATGGATCTGCCAGACCGCGTCGCTGCCGCCGGTGGCCAGCTATGGTGCCCCTACCATCTGGATGTGACAGAACAATCCCTGGCGCGGGCGCGCGAACTGGGCCTCACAACCATGGTCTGGACCGTGAACGAAAGCGACGACATCCAGCGCAT
The DNA here is from genome assembly GCF_022825805.1 of Phaeobacter sp. Lineage (GTDB taxonomy): Bacteria > Pseudomonadota > Alphaproteobacteria > Rhodobacterales > Rhodobacteraceae > Phaeobacter. The sequence continues at coordinate 16,915 of NZ_JAJDWC010000153.1, read as the reverse complement.
GATCACTCTTGGTGTGGATGCGATTTGCACCGACTACCCCGGCCGCGCCCAGCGGTTGCTGCTGCAACAGGGGCTACATTGGCTGCCCGAAGCCGCCAGAAGCTGTGTAACGACATGCGCTTAACCGCCGAGGGCGTCTTTACGCGCTATGAGGCGCTGCGACCACGTCTGCCCGCCTGGCCAGATGACCAGACGGCTGCGCCACCGTCGGCACGCACCCCGACAGCTGTCGCCTCCCTGCTGGATATCAGCGAGGCGGCAGAGGCATTTGTGTTTGATGCTTTCGGCGTCTTAAACGTCGGCACGCAGCCAATCGACGGTGCCGCCGAACGGCTGCAACAATTGCGCGCAAAAGGCTACCAAATCCGGGTCCTCTCCAACGCCGCCAGCAATGGCAAAGCCCAGACCCTTGCGAAATTCGACGCGCTCGGTCTGGCGCTGTCGGCAGAGGAAATCATCACCAGCAGAGATGCCACACTGACTGCAGTAGATGACCGTTTGTGGGGCGTCATCGCCGCACCGGATGATGCGCTGGACGACATCACAGCCCCCACCCGTCGACTGGGGCAGACCAGCGCAGATTATGCCGCAGTCGAGGGGTTTGTGTTTCTGTCCAGCGCCGCATGGGACATGGACCAACAGGCGTTGCTGGCCCGCCATCTGCGGGACAACCCGCGCCCGGTGCTGATCGCCAACGCGGATCTGGTGGCCCCACGACAGACTGGCCTGTCGCTTGAACCCGGCTTTTTCGGCCATCACCTGATCGACCAAGGTCACGAGGATGTCCGGTTTTTTGGCAAGCCCTACAGCGACGTTTATGACCTTTTGGCGGCCAGTTTGCCCGACATGCACCCCGACAGGATCGTCATGTGCGGCGACACCCTGCACACCGATATCCTGGGGGCAGCCGCGGTCGGCTGGCAGACTGCATTGATCACCCAAGACGGCGTCTACGCCGGTGAAGACGCCAACCACTACGTGCAGCGCGCGCGCATCACCCCCACCTACATCCTGCCCCGCATCTAACGCCCTTCCCCATGCTTCGGGGCGGGTCAGCGGGCCAGGAAGGGGGTGAGCAGTGTGAACAGTTCGGCCTGAGAAGAGATGCCGCATTTGCGGTAGAGCTGTTTGCGGAACACCTTCACCGTCTGGGGGCTGACATCCAGCACCAGCGCGATTGAAATCGTGCTGTGGCCCCGCAGGATCAGCAGGGCGACCTCGCATTGTCGGTCGCTCAGACGAATGCCACGCTCTGTGAGCAAGATGCTTTTCAAATGCTCCAGCAGAGAATCGTCCGACGGCTGATCACGGGCAGACAGAGACTTCCACTGAAAGTTGACCAGTGCGCAAACGATACTGCTTATGGCTTCAGCAGACCGGAGATCTTTGCTGGAAAAAGAGCGCAAAGAACTGTGATCGCGGCCCAGACAAATCTGCACCGAAACCCCAGCTGCGGGACTGGCGTGGTAGCAGGTTTCATCCACCAATGTGGTGCGGCCATAATACTGCGCGACATATTCATGACGGTGGAAATGATCAGGCGCGCAGTCGCGCAGTCGATACAGTCCATCGGGCGCTTGTTTGACGTGCAGATCATAGAACGGATCTAGCCGGTAAACCCCTGCAAGATAATCACTTTCTATGCGTTCATGCACCTGCCGCACGCTGGAATGGCTAAAGAAAACATCCGGCTTACCCGTCTGGTAAAACGCAATGATCGTGCAGTTGTCGATGTCAAAACACTGCTGAAGCCAATCATAGAGCTTCTGCGCAAACGCCGGGCTGCCAAGCGCCGCAATGACCTGCGCCAAATAGGCTTCACTGGACTGGTGAGACAACATCATCATACCCCCTTGGGGGTATATACCCCCCTGATGCAAGGTTCAATATAAATTAGCCCGAAACAGGGGGTATGGGACAATAGAAAAATGAACCAAGACAATATTGCCATCAATGTCCAACGCGCGGTCAAGCGCTATGGGACCTTCACCGCTCTCAAAGAGATATCGCTGTCGATCTATGACAATGAGTTCTTCACGCTGCTGGGGCCGTCGGGCTGCGGCAAGACCACATTGTTGCGCATGATTGCGGGGTTCGAAGATGTGACCGAAGGCGCGATCCAGCTCTTTGGGCAAGAGATCGAGACCCTGCCCCCCAACAAACGGCCGGTCAACACGGTGTTTCAGAACTATGCGCTGTTCCCGCATATGTCGATCTTGGACAACGTTGCCTTCGGGTTGGAGATGCTGGGGCGCAGCAAGTCCGAGGCGCGCGCCAAAGCAGGCGAAATGCTCGAACTTGTGCAGCTGTCGCAATTCGCCAAGCGCAAACCCTCGCAGCTCTCCGGCGGCCAACAACAACGGGTAGCACTGGCCCGAGCGCTGGCGCCGCAACCCAAGGTGCTGCTACTGGACGAGCCTCTGTCGGCGCTGGATCTGAAGCTGCGCAAGGCGATGCAGATTGAGCTGAAGCATTTGCAGCGCGAGACCGGCATCACCTTTATCTTTGTGACCCACGATCAGGAAGAAGCCCTGACCATGTCAGATCGCATCGCCGTTATGTCCGCGGGTGAATTGCAGCAACTGGGCAGCCCACGCGACATCTATGAAGCGCCACGCAACATGTTTGTCGCTGATTTCATTGGCGAAACCAACCTGCTCGAAGTCTCGGTCGACGACATTCAAAATGGCCGTGCCACCTGTCATCTGGGCGGTGGGCATGAACTGACTTGCAACGAAGTGCAGGGCATCGGTGTTGGCGCCAAGGTCCATATGTCGTTGCGCCCCGAACGTCTGTTCATCTCTGAGGCCGCCAAAGAAACCGCAAGCCTGCGCGGCAAGGTGGTTGAGAACATTTTTGTCGGAACCGATATCTCCACAATTGTCGATCTTGCAGATGGGCCGAATTTCATCGTCCGCACCTCGAATTCCGACCGTGGCAACAAGCGAATTTTTGAACCGGGCAGCGATGTCTTTGTCAACATGGAGCTGGGGGCTGCACGCCTCCTGGTGGACTGATGGCGGCCGGTGCAGCAAGCGGCGGCAGCGCAACCACAGACACCTACCGCGAGGCAAGAACCTGGCTTCTTCTGCCCTCCTGGCTGATCCTTGCGGGTCTCTCTCTGATCCCGGTCTGCCTGATGCTGATCTATTCCTTCCTGACCAAGGAATTCAGAGGCGGCGTGATCTGGGACTTCAGCCTCGCGGCCTATGATCAGTTCTTTTTTGATCGCGGCCTTTTTGGCGATGACCCCGCGCAGATCGAATGGACCTATATCGCGATCTTCTGGCGGTCGATCTGGCAGGCCAGCGCCGCCACACTGCTGAGCCTCGCGATCGGATTTCCAACCGCCTATTTCATCGCTACCCGGCCCGAGCGCAATCGCGCCATCTGGGTCTTCCTGATCACCATCCCCTATTGGGTCAATCTGCTGATCCGCACAGTCTCGATGAAGTTTCTGCTGCGCGATCAGGGACCGCTTAATGACATGTTGATTGGCATTGGCCTGATTGACACCCCGATCCACATCGTGAACACGAACTTTGCGGTGCAGCTGGGCCTGTTCTATTCCTACCTGCCCTTCATGGTGCTGCCGATTTATGCCGCGGTGGAACGCTATAACTTTTCGCTCAGCGAAGCAGCGGCAGATCTCTATGCGTCGAAATTCACAACGCTGCGCCGCATCCTGCTGCCTGCGGTGAAACCGGGCGTGGTGGCTGGCTGCATCCTGGTCTTTGTTCCCTCCCTCGGGTCGTTTCTTGCCCCGGATCTCCTAGGGGGCGCCAAGAACTTCATGATCGGTTCGCTGATCGAAGAACAGTTCAAAGGCAACGCTGGCAACTGGCCGTTTGGGGCCGCGGCCTCGATGATCCTGCTGACCATAGTATTGATCTTGCTGCTGATTTTTGCGCGCCAGCAAGCGCGGGCTGAAAAGGAGGCGCACTGATATGTTCGGATCCAAACGTCGCTTTGACATCAAATCCTACCCCGGCTTCCTGCCAGTGACGCTGCTCTGTCTGGTCATCCTCTATGCCCCGCTGCTGGTGGTCACGGTCTACAGTTTCAACGCCTCCAAATCGATCACCATCTGGGAAGGCATGTCGCTGCGCTGGTACGTGGATGTCTTTGTTGGTCCCGAAAGCGAGAAGTTCAAAGTCGCGGCCTGGAACAGCTTTGTCATCGCCATTATCGCCGCCAGCGTGGCCACAACCGTTGCCACCCTGGCCGCGACCGGCATGATCCGCGCGGGCAAATTCAAACTGCGTGGCCTGTCCTTCGGTCTGATCTCGCTGCCGCTGATGGTGCCTGAAATCGTCACGGCGGTTGCCACGCTCATCTTTTTCAATGCCATCGCGTTCGAACGTGGCTTGATGACGATCCTGCTGGCGCATACGGCCTTCTGCATTCCCTTCGCCTATCTGCCGATCTCGGCGCGGATGCAGGGGATCGAAGACAGCTACGAACAGGCGGCACTGGATCTCTACGCCACCAAACGGCAAGCGTTCACGAAAATCCTCCTGCCGCTGATGGCGCCGGGGATTATCTCCGGGTTCCTGCTCGCCTTCATCGTGTCGCTGGATGATTTCATCATCACAAATTTCGTCAAAGGGGCCGGTGTTGAAACCCTGCCCACCGCGATCTTCGGCGCCGTCAAACAGGGCATCAAACCCAACATCATGGCGATTTCGACCATGCTGCTGGCGGTATCCATCGTGATGGTCACCGTGTCCTACTTCGTCAGCAAATCAGACAACACAAAATAACCAACAGGAGAAACAGGATGAAAACGCTATTTCGTACGACAGCTCTCGCCTCGCTGCTGTCCGCCATGGCCAGTGCCGGCAGCGCAGATGGCAAAGTGGTTGTGTATCACTGGTTTGAATACATGCCGCAGGAATTGATCGAGAAATTCACGGCTGAAACCGGCATCGAAGTGGTCATGGACACGTATGATTCAAACGAATCCATGCTGGCATCGCTGAAAGCGGGCGGTATCGGCACCTATGACGTGTCCGTGCCCGGCGACTACATGGTCAAGATCATGGCCCAGGAAGGTCTGTTGGACACCATCGCAGACGGTGAACTCGCCAACAAAGGCAACATCGAAGCCCAATGGCTGGATGTGGCGTTTGATCCAAACCGCCAGCATTCGATCCCATACCAGTGGGGCTCGACCTCCTTTTCCGTCAGCCGCGATGCCTATGACGGCGATATCAACACAACAGATATTCTGTTTAACCCGCCCGCAGAACTGTCCGGCAAGATCAACGTTCTGGACAGTCAGGGCGAAGTCATGGCGCTGGCATCCCTGCACCTTGGCATCCCGCAATGCTCCACCGACCGGGACCAGTTGAAGGCGCTGAATGCCATGCTGGACAGCGCCAAAGGACATTGGGCCTCCTTCAACTCTGATACCGCCAAAGAGGTGCTGGTGTCGGGCGATGCGGCCGCTGGCATGATCTTCAACGGCTTCTCCGCCAAAGCCCGCGAAGAAGGTGCCAATGTCGAATACGCCTATCCGACGCAGGGCTATATCGCCTGGATGGACAATGTCGTGCTGCTCAAAGAGGCGCCCAACCGCGACAACGCGTTGAAATTCATGGATTTCCTTCTGGAGCCGGAAAACATCGCAGTGCTGACCAATTGGACGCAATACTCTGCCGGCATCAGCGGCGTGACACCGCTTCTGGATGAGGCGCTTGCGGTTTTGCCCGAAGCCAACCCACCGGCCACAGCGGGCCCTGCTGCATTCATCGAGGTCTGTGATGAACAGACCCAGGCGGTTTACGACCAGATCTGGACCAACGTGAAGAAGTAACCCCCCACCCATTGCGTGCCGAGGGCAAGGTATTGGCGGCAGCGTCAATGCCCTCGGCAGCTGCGCGCAATTTTTCGACGCGCGCACCAATCATAAAGACAAAAGAAAGGTCTACATTATGTCTTTGGATATCGACCGCTCCACCGATGGCGTTCTGACCGCGGATGCACATCTTGTGCAGTCCTTTGCGAACCTTCACGCGCTGAAACAGAATGATGCGCGCACGGTGATTGTCGGAGCCGAGGGCGCGTTTGTCACCGATGGCGACGGCAGCCAGCTGATCGACGGCATCGGTGGGCTGTGGTGCGTGAACGTCGGGCACCGCCGCAGCGAAATCATCGAAGCGATCAACGATCAGCTCAACACGCTGGACTATTATTCCACATTCTACAATTTCACCCACCCAACGGCCGCGGCGCTGGCCGCAAAGATTGCAGAGCTGGCTCCCGGCCATCTGAATGCGGTGCATTTCGGCAATTCAGGATCCGTTGCCAACGACAGCGCCATTCGTATTTTGCACCATTATTACAATCGTTTGGGCAAATCGAACAAGAAACTCGTGCTCAGCCGCCATGGCGCCTACCACGGCTCCACCTATCTTGCGATGGCAATGACCACACCGGGCTATTCCGAGGGTTGGGACAAGGCCGAAAATCTCGTGCATCACCTGCGCTGCCCACATCACTGGCGCGAAGGCGACGGGATGAGCGAAGCGGAGTTTCTGGATGTTCTGCTCGCCGATGCCAAGGACCGCATTGAAACCCTGGGCGCTGAAAACATTGCCTGTTTCATCGCCGAACCGATCCAGGGCGCCGGTGGATTAATTGTCCCGCCCGAAGGCTACCACGCCAAAATGGGCGCGCTCTGCCAGGCATACGACATCAAATACATCACCGACGAGGTCGTGACCTCCTTTGGTCGGTTGGGGCATTTCTTCGCCTCCAAAGATGTCTTTGGCGTGCAGCCCGACATCATCACCACTGCCAAGGGCCTGACCTCCGGGTATCAGCCACTGTCGGCCACCATCATCAGCGATGAAATCCACGAGGTCATTTCCGGCGATGGCGCGATGTTCCTGCACGGCATGACCTATTCTGGCCACCCGGCAGCCTCCGCCGCCGCGCTGGCCAATATCGCTCTGATGGAATCCGAGGGCATCCCGCAGCGGGTACAAACCACCGGCAAACGGTTCGAGCATAACCTGCGTGGCCTCGCAGATCTGGATATCGTCGGAGAGGTGCGCGGCAGCCACTTCATGATGGGGATCGAGTTTGTCAAAGACAAAGAGCGCAAAACACCGTTCGAGCCGGATGAACAGATCGGACTGCGCATCGCACGCGCCGCACAACAGCGCGGCCTGATCGCACGTCCACTTGGCAACATCCTGATCCTGTCGCCCACCCTGATCATGACCGAAGAGCTGATCGACCAGACCGCAGCCATCCTGCGCGAGGCGATCACCGAGGTTCAGGGCACGCTGTAGTCGTGCCCACACCCTCTATCTGAAAAGGAAAGACGAATGACCATTGAACAGACCGATGTCCTGGTGATTGGCGCAGGTCAGGCCGGGGTGGCCGCCAGCGAACATCTCAGCAAGGCTGGCATCAAACATCTGGTCCTTGAACGCGACCGGATCGCTGAAAAATGGCGCACCGGCCGCTGGGATTCCCTGGTGGCCAACGGCCCGGCCTGGCACGACCGTTTCCCCAACCTGGAATTCACCAACCATCACGATGACGCCTTTGTTCCCAAGGATCAGGTCGCACAGTATTTTGTCGACTACGCCAAACAGTTTGATGCACCGATCCGCGAAGGGGTGCAGGTCACCGATCTGAGCCGCAAATCAGACGGCGCAGGTTTTGTGGCGCAAACATCGGCAGGCACGATCGAGAGCCGCTATGTGATCTCGGCCACCGGGGCGTTTCAAAACCCGATCATCCCGCCCATCCTGCCAGAGATCGACGGCATCACGCAGATGCATTCGATCCGCTATCGCAATCCTCAGGATCTGCCCGAAGGCAACGTGCTGGTGGTTGGTGCCGGATCCTCCGGGGTTCAGATCGCGACGGAAATCATGCAATCGGGGCGCAAGACGTTCCTGTCCGTCGGCTCGCACGACCGCCCACCACGCCGCTATCGCGGACGCGACTTTGTCTGGTGGTTGGGGGTTTTGAACCTCTGGGACGCCGAGGCTTCCCCCGCCTCGACCCACACCACCATCGCGGTCACCGGGGCGGACGGCGGCTATACCGTTGATTTCCGCGAATTGGCCAGCCAGGGCATGACCCTGCTGGGCCTGACCGAGCGCTACACCGATGGGCGGCTGAGCTTTGCTGACAATCTGGTGCAGAACATCAAAGAGGGCGATGAAAACTATCTCGCCACACTCGATCTGGCGGACGACTATGTGCGGCGTAACCGGCTTGACCTGCCCGAGGATCCAGAGGCGCGCATCATCGCCCCTGACCCAGAGTGTGTCAGCACTCCGATCCGGTCCATTGATCTGGCCGAGGAAGGCATCACAACGGTGATTTGGGCCACCGGCTTTGGCTTTGACTACAGCTGGCTCAATGTCGATGCGTTGGACGACGCAGGCCGCCCCGCCCACAAACGCGGCGTATCCACCGAGCCGAATTTCTACTTTCTCGGCCTGCCCTGGCAGTCCCGGCGCGGCTCGTCCTTTATCTGGGGCGTCTGGCATGACGCCAAATTCATCGTCGATCATATCGCAAAACAAGAAGGATACCTGGCCTATCGCGGCGCTGCCAAACGTCTGATGGCCGAGCAGCAGGACGCATAATGACCCACACCCGCATTCGCAAATTCAACACCGCAGAAACCTACCCCGAGCAGAACCTGGACAACGATCTGTGCCAGGCGGTTGTCGCCCGCGGCACCACCGTGTTTCTGCGCGGACAATGCCCACAGGATCTGGACACCGCCCAGAACATCAACAGCCATGATCCGGTGGAACAGACCCATAAGGTCATGCAGAACATTCAGCAGCTGATCGGCGAGGCCGGTGGTTCGATGGAGCATCTGTGCAAAGTGGTCGTCTACATCACCGATGTGCGCCACCGCGAGGCCGTCTACCGGACCATGGGCAGCTATATCAAAGGCATCCACCCGGTCTCCACCGGGCTCTGTGTGCCAGCGCTCGCGCGGCCCGACTGGCTGGTTGAAATCGACGCCACCTTCGTGATCCCGGAGTGACGGCAACATGACCTTTTCCATCGTTGGTCGCTGCGCGCAGTCGGGGCAATTCGGTGTGGCGATCTCCTCGTCCTCCCCGGCCGTGGCCGCGCGCTGCGCCTTTGCCAAGGCCGGAGTTGGCGCCGTGGCCACCCAAAATGTCACCAACCCTGCCCTCGGCCCGCTTGTTCTGGACCAACTGCGTCAAGGTGCCGACGCGCCAGCAGCGCTGCAAACCGCTATGGCCAGCGAAGGTTTCCCGCAATATCGCCAGGTTCTGGCAATCGATGGCCGCGGCCAAAGTGCGATCCATTCCGGTGAAAACGCGCTGGGGATCTGGAGCGCCACCTCCGGAATCAACTGCGCAGCCGGGGGCAACCTGTTGGCCAGTGCCGAGATCCCAGCCGCCATGGTCGCTGGATTTGAACAGGCCGAGGGCACGCTGGGCGACCGGTTGATCGCGGCCATGATGGCGGGTCTTGCCGCAGGCGGCGAAGCGGGACCTGTGCATTCTGCGGGCCTCCTGGTGGTCGATCAGCAGGACTGGCCCTACGCCGAGTTGCGCTGCGACTGGAGCGAAACCTGCCCAATCCAAAACATCGTTGAGGCCTGGGCCATCTACAAACCCCAGGCCGACGCCTATGTCACCCGTGCTTTGACCCCAACGGATGCGCCCTCTTATGGCGTGCCCGGCGACGAATAGGAGCAGCTATGCTGAGCTATGACGAATATCAATCCAAGGCCGCTGGCCTGAGCTTTCGCAACCAATGCTGGATCGATGGGGCCTTTGTGCCTGCTGTTTCTGGCGAAACATTTGCCGCGATCAACCCGGCCACTGGCAAGAAACTGACCGATGTCGCGCGGGGTAGTGCTGCGGATATTGACCGCGCCGTCGCATCGGCGCGCGCCGCCTTTGAGGACGGGCGCTGGTCGCGCAAAACCCCGGGCGAACGCAAAGAGGTCCTGCTGCGTCTTGCACAACTGATCCGGGACAACCTGACCGAGCTGGCGCTGCTCGATACGCTGGACATGGGCAAACCCATTTCGGAAACCGTCAATGTCGACGTGCCGGGCTCTGCCATGTTCTTTCAGTGGCACGCAGAGGCCGTGGACAAGCTCTATGACGAAATCGCCCCCACCGGCGGGCGCGATGTGGCAATGGTGCGCCGGATGCCACTGGGCGTGGTTGGTGCTGTTGTGCCGTGGAACTTCCCGCTCGACATGGCGACGTGGAAATTGGCGCCCGCTTTGGCAACCGGGAACTCCGTGGTTCTGAAACCAGCCGAACAGTCGCCCCTGTCAGCACTGTTCCTGGCCGAACTCGCCAAAGAGGCAGGCCTGCCGGACGGCGTGTTGAACGTGGTGCCAGGTTTTGGCGAAGACGCAGGTCAGGCGCTGGGGCGGCACCCGGATGTGGATTGCCTGGTCTTCACCGGCTCCACCGCGGTTGGCAAATTGTTTCAACGCTACGCAGGCGAAAGCAACATGAAACAGGTCTGGCTGGAAACCGGCGGCAAAAGCCCAAACCTGATCTTTGCCGATGCGGATCTGGACAAAGCCGCGGACATGGCGGCCTTCGGCATCTTCTTCAACCAGGGCGAGGTCTGTTCTGCCAATTCCCGACTGTTGGTCCAAAAAGACATTGCCGAAGTGTTCATTGCCAAATTGAAAACCCGCGCAGAGGCCATCAAACAGGGCGATCCGTTGGACCCGGAAACCACGATGGGGGCCATGGTCGATGCCCAGCATGCCACGCGGGTCGCCTCCTATCTGGCTGTTGGCAAAGAAGACGCCCGGCTGGTCACCGGCGGCAACCGGATCACCATCGGCAGCAGCGACGCCTTTGTGCAGCCCACGATCTTTGCCGATGTCCCGGCGCACTCGCGGATCGTGCGCGAAGAAATCTTCGGCCCGGTCCTGGCAGTGCAGACCTTCGACACCGACGAAGACGCCCTGGCCCTCGCCAATGATACGGAGTTCGGCCTGGCCGCCTCCATCTGGACCGCAGATCTGAGCCGCGCCATGGACTTGTCGGATCGGTTGAACGTTGGCACAGTGTCGGTGAACACAGTGGACGCGCTGTCACCGATGACGCCATTTGGCGGGGTGAAGCAGTCTGGCTTTGGGCGGGATCTGTCGATCCATTCCTTTGACAAATACACTGCGCTCAAAACCATTTGGGTCAAATACTGAGGCCAAGCCACCAATGCGCGAGCTGCAAGACATAACCGAAATCCTGGCACGTCTGGTGGGGTTTCGGACCCTGACAGACGGCCCCAACCTCGACCTGATCAACTGGGTCGAGGCGTTTTTGACCAATGCTGGTTTTGAGGTGACCCGCATCACCGCGCCCTGCGGCGACAAAGCCGGGCTGCTGGCAAAATTCGGCACCGGCGACGGCGGCGTTTTATATTCAGCCCACAGCGATGTGGTGCCCGTGGCAGGCCAGTCGTGGTCAGCGGATCCGTTCGTCTTGCGGCCCTCCGGCACCCGTCTGATCGGGCGGGGCACAACCGATATGAAGGGGTTTTTGGCCTGCGTTTTGGCAGAGGCGCAGACCCTCAGATCCAATGCACCGGCCAAACCCTTCATGATCGCGCTGTCCTGGGACGAAGAAATCGGCTGCCGCGGCATTCCCCAGATGATCGACCACGTGTTGCCATGCCTCGGTCGCCCCGATCTGGCCATCATCGGAGAGCCGACAGAAATGCGCCTGTGTCTCGGCCACAAGGGCAAAGCCTCCTATCGCGCGATCTGCCAAGGTGAGGCAGGTCATTCCGCCCTCGCCCCGAATTTTCAAAACGCGCTGCATCCAGCGGCTGAGGTGATTTTGTCGCTCCGCGATCTTCAGACCCAACTGGCGCAAAACGGCGCGCGCGATGATGGCTACACCATTCCCTATGCCACGGCCCATGTTGGCATGATGAGCGGCGGCGTCGCGCTGAACATCGTGCCGGAACATGCTGAAATCGCTTTTGAAATACGCCATCTGAGCGATGAGGACCCCGACGCATTGCTGGCGGGCACCATCTCAACGCTCCCTGCCGGGGTCAGCATCACCCAGACCGGCGCCTACCCCGGGCTGAACGCCGATCCGCACCATCCTGCGATCCGCGCGCTTTTGCCGTTTCTCACCGACGCGAGCCCGATCAAAGTGGCCTTCGGAACCGAGGCCGGTTTTTTTGCCGGTCTCGGCCTGCCCTCTGTGGTGATCGGGCCAGGTTCCATGGCGAAGGATGGCCATAAGGCAGACGAAGGCATCGAGCTGGCGCAACTGGAAGCCTGCCGGATATTTATTGGCAATACCCGAACCCTCTAGCGCCGGGGCACTCCGCCCCGCGCAGCACCCAGGCGGCGCCCATCGCTTGCATTGGAAAATACGCGCGTTTGAACCACACTTCGTCCGCTGGCGAACGTTGGTAAAGCGATTTTAGCGGAGGGTAATGGTGGGTCGTGAGAGGCTCGAACTCCCGACATCTTCGGTGTAAACGAAGCGCTCTACCAACTGAGCTAACGACCCGTTGAGCGGCGGTTTAGACAATGCTGGTCGCGGACGCAAGGGTGAAATACAGGTTTTTTGACAAAAAAGACTACGCCCGCTGCAGCACGGTTTCTTCCCCGTTTTCCAACACATAGACGCAGCCCTGACCGTTGGGCAACGCAGCCATCTCTGCCCGTGACAGCCCGCGCACAATGCCGCGTGCCACTTGTCCCCACAGCCCATGAGCCACCAACACGGTTGGCGTCTCCAGTGCTTCCAGAACAGACAGAACCCGGGCTTGGAACGCCTCATAGCCTTCGCCACCGGGGGCTTCGCAGAACAGATCCAGCGCATGTGGATTGGCTTCGCGCAATTCGCTGTGGCGCGCCGCAATCTCATCCAGGGTCATCCCCTCCAGGACCCCGGCAGAGACCTCTGCCAGTCTGTCGTCCGTGACAAACCCATAGTCACCCAGCGCGATCTGTGCGGTTTGCTGCGCGCGGCGCAGGGGCGACGCAAAGCAGGGCGGGCGCTCCGCCGTCAGGATCGGTGCCATCAGCGTGGCCTGTTGCGCGGCCTGGTCCTGACCTGTGGGTGTCAGGTCGGATTCCAACCGCCCTTGCAGACGTTTTTCCGCGTTCCAGAACGTCTCTCCGTGCCGCAAGAACCAAATTTTCGGAAGATCCCGCATCTTAAAATCCAATCTAAATCAGTCGCTCAACCCTAGGGAATGACGGGCTTATGCCAAAGGTATCTGCGGAGCGCGATGCCAGACCGATCACAACTGTGGCGGATTTGCCGAAAAATACGCCACAAAAACAACGGCCAACAGGACCAGCCTGATCCCGGAACGTGATCGACGGGTCAGTTCCCCCCTCTCCGGGCGCCGCCGCATCCACATTCTGTATCAGGATGTTTCGGTGATTTGACAGACGTGCCAAAAGCACACATATAACTACGAACGAACGTTCATTCAGATTCGTGACCAAGATATGCCCAAACCGCCCCTTGCCCCACCACCTAGAATTCCGCAGCACATCACCCTGCCCTGGATCCTGCGCCGCTTTTGGCTGCGGATTGCGGTGACATGGGTCCTGGTTCTGTTGGAAAACCTTATGATCGCCCTGATCCCGCTGCTGATCGGCTGGTCAATTGACGGTTTGCTGGCAGGCCAATCACAGGAACTCATGGCCCTGGCAGGTGTGCTGGTCGCGCTGGGGCTGATCGCGGTTGCGCGCCGGATTTACGACACGCGGGCCTATGGCCTGATCCGCGTGCGGGTCGGCACGGCACTTATGCAATCACAGCGCCGCATCGCCATCTCAAAACAAAGCGCGCGGCTCGATATGGTGCGCGAGCTGGTTGATTTTCTCGAAACCGATGTACCAGAGCTGATCACAGCTGCGATCCAAATCACGGTCTCATTTGCTGTGCTGGCCTATTTCAACCATATGCTCGGGCTGTCCGCTGCGCTCGTCGTCTTGGGCATGTTGCTGGTGTACGGCTGTTTTCACCGCCGGTTCTTCCGCGTCAACGCGGCCCTGAACGCACAGAAAGAACTGCAGGTCGAGATTCTGCACACCGGTAAGCCGCGCGGTATCTTTCGTCATCAGCGCGCCCTGCGGACACAGGAGGTTGCCTTGTCCGACACCGAAGCCGTGGTCTATGGCGGGATCTTTCTGTTGCAGATCGCATTCATCATTTTCAATCTCAACCTCGGCGCGCAACTGCCTGACATCACGGCAGGGAAGATCTTTTCGATCGCCACGTATTCCTGGGAATATGTCGAGGCCGCGCTGGCGCTGCCCATGGCCTTGCAGATCTGGTCACGGCTGAGCGAGATCACGCAGCGGATCAACACGCCCGCGTGATTATGCCGCCTGACATCATACACTCGACAACAGGATGCTGGTTTCGCTGTTCATGACACCGTCAATCATGCGCACCTCGCGCAACACCCGGTCAAAATCCGGCAGCGTGGCCACCGCGATCTCGGCAATCAGGTCCCATTTTCCGCTGGTGGTGTGCATCAGGGTCAATTCCGGCAAACCCCGCATTTTGCGGATCACCTGTGAGGTGTTTTTGCCCATGACCTCAATCATCATGATGGCGCGGATCTGATCGCTTTCGTAATCCTCGCGCACCCGTGCGGTGAACCCCAGCAGCGCGCCGGACTCCAACAATCGATCAAGCCGGGTCTGCACCGTGCCCCGCGAAACCCCCATGATGTCGGCCAGTTTCGACACTGGCGCACGCCCATCCTTGCGCAACAGGCCGATCAACTGGCGGTCATAATCGTCAAAGATATGCTTGGCGCTGGTTCTGTTTTTCATTTCGACCCCAAGGTTTGCGCAATTGACTTATGCATTTTGTACAGATCACGCTCATATTGCTAAGCATTTTTTGTATTTTCAATACAATCTGCCTGAAGAACACTGCTGTCATCCAATGACCTCAACAACAGGATGACCCTATGTCTGCCGCAGTTCTCTGCCCGTCACCCTCTTCGCCCGGCCCCTCTGCACGCGCTCATGTGCCTTCTAACGGAGGTGATCATGTGGCTCATCAGATCGGCATCGCCCCGGTGCCGAACAGTATCGCGGCCCGCAATGACGCAGCAGCTCATGGCCCGGCGGTGTTTGGCCCGGCGGTTTTTGGCCTGGCGGTTCTTGGCACAGCGGTGTTTGGCCTGGCGCAAGGCTCAGCCCGCATTGCGGAGACAGCACTGTGATCCGCACCTCGATGCAAGCCCCCGGTGCGGTGGTGATGATCCGGCCCCATCATTTCACCGTGAACACCGAAACCGCCGCCGACAATGCGTTTCAAAGCGTGGCGGCGCTCACCAAACAGGACGCGGCAGAGCACGCACAGCGCGCCTACGCAGAACACAGCGAGGCTGTGGATACACTGCGCCACCACGGTGTCCGTGTCCAAGTGTTCGAAGGCGAAGATCCTGCCACCCCAGACTGCGTGTTTCCCAACAACTGGTTTTCCACCCACGCAGGCGGCCATGTCGCTCTTTACCCGATGAAGGCAGCCAACCGACGACTGGAACGGCGCCCGGACGTTCTGGAGATGCTCAAATCGCGCTACCGGGTGCAGGACATCATCGACTATTCCGGGCTGGAAATGGACGGTCTGTTTCTGGAGGGCACCGGCGCGATGGTGCTCGATCATATCAACCGGGTCGCTTATGCCGCCGCCAGCGACCGCACCAACCCTTTCGCGCTGGAGCGGTTCTGCACCCATTTCAACTATGAACCCATGGTGTTTGACGCAGCCGACAGCACCGGAACCCCGATCTATCACACCAATGTTTTGATGTGCATCGGCACGGGTTTTGCCCTGATCGGCAGCAGCATGATAGCGAACGCCACCCGCCGCCACGAGGTTATGGCCCGGCTGGCAGAAACCGGGCGCGATATCATCGACCTCAGCGAAGCGCAGATCGCCGGTTTTGCCGGCAACGCGATTGAGCTGATGGGCAGGAATGGTCCCATTCTGGCGCTGTCGCAAACCGCATATGATGTTTTGTCACCCGCGCAACGCCGCCACATCGAAACGCATGCCACCCTGGTGCCCTTGCACATCCCGACCATCGAAATGGCAGGCGGTTCCGTGCGCTGCACCATCGCGGGCATTCATCTCGCCCGCCGTGGCTGAAACCTGTCTGCGCTGACGCAGGACACGGCCAAATCATCGGGCGGCTGACATCTGGCACAGCCGCCCACGCCGGTGTCATGCGGCTTTATCGGCCATCTTCGCCAATACGGTGGCGATGGCAACAGCGTCGGGGCTGGTGTTATCCGCCTCGGCTTGCTGAAAAATCGCTGTCAGCGTGCTCTGCAAGGCTGCCAGCCGCTCGTCCACGAACCCCTGGCGGTCTGAAATACGCAGGATTTCCGTTGCCACATTGATGATCCCGCCACCGTTGGCCACAAAATCAGGCGCATACAGAATACCGCGCTCATGCAGCGCCGCCGCATCGGCTGCGGTGGCCAATTGGTTGTTGGCACCCCCTGCCACCACCTGAACCTGCAGCTGCGGGATGGTGTCGGCGTTCAAAATGCCACCAATGGCGCAGGGCGCAAAAATGTCGGCCTCAGCAGCATAGATCGCATCGGGTGCCACAGCCACAGCCCCAAACTGATCCACAGCACGCTGCACGGTGTCAGCGGCGATATCCGTGACCAGCAATTGCGCGCCTGCGTCCCGCAGCAACCCGCACAAACACCAGCCCACATGACCAAGCCCCTGCACTGCCACGCGCGCGCCATCCAGCGATCCCAAGTTCGACAGTTAATCGCGTAAGTATTTGATATTTTTCACCCGGAAGTGGCGTTTGTGTGACGACAACAGGCTGTCAGGCCGGTTTTGGCAGGTTCAGGGTTGCGAAGAGGTCGAGTTGCTCCGGAGTGATTTTG
>NZ_JAJDWC010000040.1 GCF_022825805.1 Phaeobacter sp. | reverse complement strand
CGAATACACGTCTTCGAACTTCATAAGTCGAACTTCCTGTAACACTTCTGTCCGCTTCATAACGCCTCCTTTCGGAGACATGATAAAACCGGACAGATCGCATGTTACCTACACCGGACATATCGCTTGTTAGCGACATCTGGAACGGGCAGGGGTGGCATTGCCGGGCGTACAAGGGTAATCCTCTGGCCCAAAGGCAATTAACCGGAAGGGCCCGACCATGTTCACAGTGCAGCAGATCGCTGCCGCTATTGATGCGGTTGCGGAAGGGGATCTGTCCCTAGAGATTGCGCGGGCGGCGGAGCCGCAGGACGCAGGCGTCACCGATCTTGCGATGGCCATGTCGCCCAAATATGCCGAACAGCTGAGCGCGGGCAGCGCACAGGTGGCTCTGGTCTGGGAAGGTGCCGACTGGCAGGCGATGGGGCTGAAAGCGGCGATTTTTGCGCCGCGCCCCCGGCTGGCGATGGGTGGTGTAACCCAGATGCTTGATCCCGGTCAGGGGTTTGAGGATTTCGGTGCGGGTATTCACCCAAGCGCGGTTGTCCACCCGGAGGCGCAGATTGGCGCAGACGTCACAATCGGGCCAATGGCAGTCGTCGCGCGTGGCGCGCAGATTGGCGCGGGCTCTGTGATTGGGCCGCAGTGCTACATCGGAGCAGATGCAATCATCGGAGAGCAGGCCATGCTGCGCGAAGCCGTCAGCATCGGCGCCCGCGCCACCATTGGTGATCGTTTCCGTGCACAACCCGGCGCACGGGTCGCGGGCGATGGCTTTTCATATGTCACACCAGAAGTCTCGGGCGTTGAAAATGCGCGCAAGACCCTGGGCGATCAGGGTGACAGCAAGGCGCAGAGCTGGCTGCGGATCCATTCACTGGGTGCCGTCGAAATCGGCGATGATGTCGAACTGGGTATGAATGTGACCATCGACAACGGCACCATTCGCAACACGGTGATCGGAGCGGGCAGCAAGTTGGACAATCTGGTTCACGTTGGCCACAACACCCGGGTTGGTCGCGATTGCCTGCTGTGCGGCCAGACTGGGATCTCCGGCTCTGTGGAGATTGGCAACAATGTCGTTCTGGGCGGTCAAACCGGTGTTGCCGACAATCTGTTCATCGGCGATGGCGCAATTGCTGGCGGTGGCACCAAGATCCTGTCCAACGTGCCGGCAGGCCGTGTGATGATGGGATATCCGGCTGTCAAAATGGAGACACATACCGAGATGTATAAGGCGCAGAGACGTCTGGGACGTCTGATGCGCGACATCGACGCGCTGAAGAAAGCTGTGTTCAAATAAACGCCAGGTGAACTCATGTCCGCAACAGCAGGGACTTCGGAAGACGGAATGCAAATCAAAGACCAGGTGATTGCCATTATCGCCGAACAAGCGGTGCTGGATCCTGCTGAGGTTACATTAGACAGCACATTGGAGGATCTGGGCATCGACAGCCTCGGCCTGGTTGAGAGCATTTTTGCCATCGAAGAGGCCTTTGACATCACTATCCCGTTCAATGCCAACGAACCTGACAAAAGCGATTTTGACATCTCTGATGTGGCTGCAATTGTCGCTGGGATCGAAAAGCTGATCGCCGCGCGCTGACCTCCGCAGCGCGACGGGGTTGGGCCAATAAGAAAGAAAATGGCATGAAACGTGTTGTGATCACCGGCATGGGGACCATCAATGCCTTGGGCCATACCGTGCCGGACACTTTTGCTGCTCTGGCAGAGGGGCGATGCGGCATTGGTCCGCTGATGTTTCGCGATGCCGACCGTCTGGCGATCAAAATCGGGGCACAAGTCCAGAATTTCGACGCGGCGGGCCGGTTTACGCGCCAGCAACTCAGCCTTTATGACCCGTTCACTCAATTTGCACTTGGCGCCGCACAGGAAGCTATTGATCAATCGGGCCTCGATCTGCAGGGCCATCTCGCAGAGCGTGCGGGCGTTATTCTTGGAACCGCAGGCGGCGGGGTTTCCACCTGGGATGACAGCTACCGAACGGTCTATGAGGATGGCAAAAACCGGGTCCATCCGTTCGTTGTGCCCAGGCTTATGAACAATGCCGCCGCCAGCCATATTTCGATGCAATTCGGCATAAAGGGGCCCAGTTTCACTGTATCCACTGCATGTGCGTCATCCAATCATGCGATGGCGCAGGCGTTTCAGATGGTTCGGGCCGGATTGGCGCCAGTCATGATATCGGGCGGATCGGAATCAATGCTGTGTTTTGGCGGTGTCAAAGCCTGGGAAGGGCTGCGCGTGATGTCGCCTGACGGCTGTCGCCCTTTTAGCGCAACGCGCAACGGCATGGTCCAAGGCGAAGGCGCTGCAATCTTCGTGTTTGAGGATTTGGACCACGCGAAAGCCCGCGGTGCCGATATCCTGTGTGAAATCCGTGGGTTCGCCATGACCTCCGACGCCGCGGATGTGGTGATGCCCAGCCAGGATGGTGCCGCACGCGCCATGGCGGGCGCCTTGGCCGATGGTGGTATCAACCCTGAAGACGTCGGTTACATCAACGCCCATGGCACCGGCACGGCTGCCAACGACAAAACCGAATGTGCCGCGATCCACGACGTGTTTGGTGATCAAGCGACCAAATTGATGGTGTCGTCGACCAAATCCATGCATGGCCACGTGATTGGTGGGACCGGCGCAATCGAGCTGTTGGCCTGTGTTATGGCGCTACGAGATGGCGTGATCGCGCCAACCATCGGCTATGACCGGCCAGATCCCGAATGCGCGCTGGATGTGGTCCCCAATCAGGCGCGGCGCGCTGATATTGATGTCGCGCTGTCAAACGCCTTTGCCTTTGGTGGGCTGAACGCAGTTTTGGCGCTCGCACGGCTGTAACACGCATCAAACAAGACCGCACAGAAAACGCCGCTCCAGCAGATGAAGCGGCGTTTGTTTTGAATGTAGAAGTGTGATTGGAGGTTATTGCTGAACAACATCCACTACGTTGAACCCAGCGGTGAAGCCCGACAGCGACAGATCCATCGTAATCACCTGGTCAGGTGCAGGCGCGGGCCGCAGGCTCAGCTTGGCAACATTGCCCTTCTTCATCGCATCGATGTCGCCCTGCGTCAGGCCGATCTGCGCAACGCAGCCCATGGGGTTGCAGAAAGAATAGTTGTAGCGCTTCGCGGGCGCCCCATCGATGGCGATGGTCAGTGCCGCAGGCAGCAAGGTTTCCAGTGGGACGATCACGGTCGCACCCGCAACAGCCTGGCTGCCTTCCTGGTCGATCCGGAACAGCGAAAATTCCGCCATCGGGCTGCCGGCCTCATCCGTCATAATCTGCAAAAGCGAGCAGGGATCGGTGTCCCCTTCGGTTTTCACGCAGGCCAGATCCCAATCGCCGTGTTGTTCTTTGGAGTAACGCTGGCCCAGCTGTGGGCCTTGATCAACGGGCTGGCCCAGATCCAACACATCATCGGCCTTTGGGGGCTGGGATGCGTTGGCGTCTGCGGCGGGCTGGCTCTCTTCTGTCGCGACCGCACCAGAGCTGTCCTGCGCAAGGAGCGGCAGGGGCAGGGCCATTAGCGCTGCCAGGGTCATCGGGGTCAGGGACTTCATCATGATTGCCTCATTTATCCTTGGTTCACGGCTTTGGATGTAACACGCAGGTTGCGCGCTGTCAGTCCAATAACCGTCTATTAACACTCAGGTGGCGGGGAATTGATCGCAATTCAAGTCATTCTCTCGCGGGTTCCACGATGCGTCGGCGTATGCGCAAGCTGTTCGGGCGAAAATAGAGCAAATATATCGGGTGGATGACGTGGCTCAAGATCATGCCACTGAACGCGTGTCCCCGCATTTCGCTGGCACAGATAGCAACTACAAGGCCCGCCAGATCAACACACTAAAGCCTGATCTAAAGACAACAAAAAAGGGAACAAAACTGTCCCCTTTTTCGTTTGTCTCTCCCCGTCGGACTGGCCGACTTAGTTATTGATAAGGACGTTACGAATTGGTCGGCCATGGGTCAACATGCAATGGAAAAAAAATGGCCTTCCTTTGATTTTTGTGAAGATACAGCGCGATAGGAACCGGGCTTCGCCCAAGGGTTGCTTAAATTGTTTGCGTTTCTCCATCTGTACAGATTGTCGCAGGCAAAATCCCGTCACGAATCGAGAATCGCCAGAAGTCCCCGAAGAATCATCTCTTTGTCGGCAGATCGGTCAAAGCAGAGATTGGAAACGACCCAGGATGTCGGTTTCGGCGCGCCGCGGCCGTCCGATCTGCGCCTTTAGATAAAAAAAGGCCGTGCACGGGGCACGGCCAGTCTGACAGGGAGGAAATTGTCGACGACACAACCGCATGATGGTCATCGACAATCATCACGCTCGCACGAAGAGGTTAATTTTGTATTGTTAAATGCAGCTTTCTTTGAACGCCCAAAAACGCGGCACAAATCGACAGGTAGGAATTGATATGACGGAGCAGAAGCCAGATCAGATTTTCATCGGTGGCGGCGGCGATGGCTACCAAAGCCCGCAGTCTCTTTCGCTGCGATATGCCAACCGGCATGGGTTGGTCGCCGGGGCGACCGGCACGGGCAAAACCGTGACATTGCAGATCCTGGCCGAGAGCTTTTCCAACGCGGGTGTTCCGGTGATCCTCTCGGATGTCAAAGGCGACCTCTCCGGGCTCGCCAAATCCGGTAGTCCGGATCAAAAACTACACGATGCTTTTCAGTCTCGCGCCGTGAAAATCGGGTTTTCCGACTATCGCTATCATGATGTGCCGGTCACGTTCTGGGACCTTTATGGTCAACAAGGTCATCCTGTACGCACAACGGTTGCCGAAATGGGCCCGCTACTGCTGGCCCGGCTACTGGAACTGTCAGAGGCCCAGGAAGGTATTTTGAACATCGCTTTCAGACTGTCGGACGAAGAGGGACTCGCGCTCTTGGACCTGAAGGACCTGCAGGCCATTCTGGTCTGGATCGGCGAGAATCGCAGCGCGCTGTCGCTGCGCTATGGCACTGTGTCGACAGCATCGATTGGCGCCATTCAACGTCGGTTGCTGGTGTTGGAAAATCAGGGCGGCGCGCAGCTGTTTGGTGAACCCGCGCTCGATTTGCACGACATGATGCGTTGCGATCCATCGGGACGGGGGATGGTGAACATTCTGGCCGCGGACAAACTGATGGCTGCGCCGGGTCTTTATGCAACGTTCCTTTTGTGGCTGTTGTCTGAACTCTTTGAAGAGCTGCCCGAAGTGGGCGACCCCGAAAAACCAAAATTGGTCTTCTTCTTTGACGAGGCGCATTTGTTGTTCGACGATGCCCCCAAAGCGCTGATTGATAAGGTGGAGCAGGTCGCACGGCTGATCAGATCAAAAGGTGTGGGGGTCTATTTCGTCACCCAATCCCCCGCGGATGTGCCCGAAGACATCTTGGGACAGCTTGGCAACCGGATCCAGCATGCGCTGCGCGCCTTTACCGCGCGTGACCAGAAAAACCTCCGCCTTGCAGCCGAAACCTATCGCGATAACCCGCGCTTTTCGACCGAAGATGCGATCCGAGAGGTCGGCGTCGGAGAGGCTGTAACCTCGACCCTGCAGAAAAAAGGCGTGCCAGGCATCGTCGAGCGGACGTTGATCCGACCACCCAGCAGCCAGTTGGGCCCGATCACCATAGAAGAGCGCGCTGCGATCCTGCAGGCATCTGACATGGCCGGAAAATACGACACCACATTGGATCGTCGTTCGGCTTATGAAATCCTGTTGGACCGTGCAAACCAAGCAGCCAGCGCAGCAGAAGCCGCACAACAGGCTGCGGAAACTGCCCCGGAACCGATGGCGCGGGAGTATAACGCGGCCCGCCGCTTTAGCGGCAACCGGGTCAGCAGATCCAGCGCCCTTCGCTCCAAACCCCGCGAGAGCTTTGGCTCTGCAATCAGCCAAGCTGTGATCAAAGAGCTGAAAGGCGCCACAGGTCGGCGTATCGTGCGCGGCATCCTGGGCGGGCTGTTCAAAGGCCGCTAAGCGGGCTCCAAACGAAAAACGCCGCCGAATGGATATCGGCGGCGTTTCTATGAGGCGGCAGGTTCGCCCTATTTTTCGGGCAGCAACCCACGTGGGCTGAAGCGCAGTACCAGAAGCAGGATCAACCCCATGGTCAGCAGCCGCATATGGGACGCGCTTTCCAGCAGATGCAACTTCAACGCGCTGCCATCTGCCAGACCCGCGGTCACGGTTTCCAGCAGCAACAAGCCCATCGGCTCCACCTTGATCCAGAGGAACCAGATCAGCAGTCCCCCCAGAACGGAGCCGAAATTGTTGCCAGAGCCCCCCACGATCACCATCACCCAGATCAGGAAGGTGAAGCGCAGCGGGTTATATGTGCCCGGCGTCAGCTGACTGTCCAAAGTGGTCATCATCGCGCCCGCAATGCCGCAGATCGCCGATCCCAGGATGAAGATCTGCAGGTGGCGTTTGGTGACATTCTTGCCCATCGCTTCCGCTGCAACTTCATTGTCGCGGATCGCGCGCATCATCCGGCCCCAGGGGCTCTTCAATGCCATTTGCGCCATCCACAGCAGCACCAGCAGAACGATAGTGAACATCAGCGAATAGCCAAGCTTCACATAGAGGGTGGATGCCAGAATGGGGTCCAAACCATAGCCCGCCGCTTGCTCAACAAAGGCAGGATCATTTTGCAGATCCACCTCATAGGGCATCGGACGGGGCAGACCGATCACGTTCTTCACGCCGCGCGACAGCCAGTCCTCGTTCTTCATCACCGCAATGATGATCTCGGCAATACCAAGTGTCGCGATCGCCAGATAATCGGACCGCAGGCCAAGCGCGGTTTTGCCGATCAGCCAGGCTGCACCGGCGGCCAGCAGACCACCCGCAGGCCATGCCAGCAGAACCGGCAATCCGAGCCCACCCAGGTTGCCCGCAAGCGCGGGATCAATCGCTTCGACACCCGCGACAGATGGATCAAAGATCGCGCGGTATATGAAAAACCCGACACCAAGCACGGCCACCATAGCCACCGTGCGCAGTTTGCCCGGCTCCAGCAGACGCCAGATGGCGATCGCTGCAATCAGGGACATCGCCCCCATCGCCAGCGCCATGATGATACCGACACCACCCTGGGTCCAGGCGCCAGGCGTCGGCGCACTGGACACCAACACCACGGCGAGGCCGCCGAGGGCCACAAAGCCCATGATGCCGACATTGAACAGACCGGCAAAGCCCCATTGCAGGTTCACCCCAAGCGCCATGATGGCAGAGACCAGACCCATGTTCAAAATGACCAGGGCAGAGTTCCAGGAGCCGGAGAAGAACAGAACATTGGTGGTGCCTTCCAGCAGGATCAGTACACCGACAAACAGAAACAGAAGCGAGGTTTTGACTGAATCGCTCATACTGCTTTTCCTTTGAACAGGCCCGTGGGCTTAAACAGGAGCACGATCACCAGGATCGTAAAGGACACGGCAAATTTGTAATCCGTGCTCAGCAACTGCACGAGCCCCTCGGGCTTCAGCGCCTCGGGCACAATATATGTGAGCACCTTTTTCCAGGCGTAGGTGACGGTCACCTCAGAGAAGGCGATGATGAAGCCACCCGCGATGGCACCCACCGGGCTGCCCAGCCCGCCGACGATGGCGGCCGCAAAGATCGGCAGCAAAAGCTGGAAATAGGTGAAGGGTTTGAACGACTTGTCCAGACCATAGAGCACGCCGGCAATGGTCGCCAAGGTGGCAACAATCAACCAAGTGTACATGACCACGCGCTCCGGGTTGATGCCAGACAGCAGCGCCAGATCTTCGTTGTCGGAATAGGCGCGCATGGACTTGCCCGTGCGGGTTTTATTGAGGAACCAGAACAGGATAGCCACAACAATGACGGCGGTGATGACGGTGATGCCTTGGGTCGTCTTGATCGCCAAACCTTCGCGCAATCCCGTCATTGCCTTGAATTCGCGGGCAGAAATCAGGAACCGTTCACCATCGGAAAACCGCTGATCACCGGGGCCGATTATGAAACGGACCAAACCGTTCATCATGAACATCACCCCAAGCGACACCATCACAAAGACCACAGGCTTTGCTTTCTGCGTGCGGTAGAACCGGTAAACCGTCCGGTCAGTGACCAGCGCCAGCGCCATGGTGGCGAGAATACCAAAGGGCAGGGCCAGCAGCGCCGTGGGCAATGGGCCCGCTGACAAGCCCCAGGATTGGAACAACCACGTCACCAGAATGGTGATCATCGTGCCAAAAGCCATGGTGTCGCCATGGGCGAAGTTGGAAAACCGCAGCACGGAATAAACCAGCGTCACACCCAGCGCACCCAGCGCCAGCTGGCTGCCATAGGCGATGGCTGGCACGCCGACAAAGTTCGTAAATGCCACAAGGGCGTTCAGAATATCCATCGCTTAGCCCCCCAGGAACGATTTGCGGACTTCGGGATCTGCAAGCAGGTCTTGCCCCGTCCCGGTGTAGGCATTGCGCCCCTGCACTAGGACATAGCCTTTGTCTGCGATCTCAAGCGCTTGCTTGGCGTTTTGTTCAACCATCAGGATCGGCAGCCCGGTGCGCGACACCTCGATGATCCGGTCAAACAGCTCATCCATCACGATCGGCGATACGCCGGCGGTGGGTTCATCAAGCATCAGAACCTTGGGCTTGGTCATCAACGCACGACCAACCGCCACTTGCTGGCGCTGCCCACCGGACAATTCACCCGCAGGCTGGTTGCGTTTTTCGCGCAGGATGGGAAAGAGGTCATAAACCTGTTCCATCGTATCGCGGATGTCATCGGTGCGGATAAAGCCGCCCATCTCCAGATTTTCTTCAACCGTCATGGACGTGAAGATATTCTGGGTCTGCGGCACAAATCCCATACCCTTGGCAACACGGTCTTGCGGCGTCAGCGCGGTGATATCCTCGCCATCCAGCCGCACGGCACCGCTGCGCACATTCAACAGGCCAAACACGGCTTTCATAGCGGTCGATTTGCCCGCCCCGTTTGGGCCGACGATGACAGCGATTTCACCGGGGTTCACGGCGATGGTGCAGTCATGCAGGATATCCGGCCCCTTGCCGTACCCCCCGGTCATGCGATCGCCAATCAGAAACGGCTCAGCCATTGTCTGTCCCCTTCCTCTTGCCAGAAATATCCCGGGGGAGCCGCAGAGCGGCGGGGGCAGCGCCCCCAAATTCAACGCGGCCTGCCATTATGCCTGCTCCAGTTTGTCTTTGTTCTTCAGGCCCGTGCCCAGATAGGCTTCGATGACCTGCTCGTTGGCTTTGATCTCATCAAGCGTGCCTTCGGCAAGCTTTTTGCCCTCGGCCATACAGATCACCGGGTCACACAGACGACCAATGAACTCCATATCGTGCTCGATCACGACAAAGGTGTAGCCGCGTTCTTCGTTCAAGCGCTTGATGGCATCAGCAATGGTGTAGAGCAGGGTGCGGTTCACCCCGGCGCCCACTTCATCCAGAAACACGATCTTGGCATCCACCATCATGGTGCGGCCCAGCTCCAGCAGCTTTTTCTGACCACCGGAGATTTCGCCAGCTTTCAGATCTGCGATATGGCTGATCGTGAGGAACTCCAGAACCTCATCGGCTTTGGCCCGCAAGGCCCGTTCTTCATCGGCGATGCGCTTGCGGCCAAACCACGTGTTCCAGAGGCTCTCGCCCGCTTGATTGCCGGGCACCATCATCAGGTTTTCACGGCAGCTCATGGTGGAGAACTCATGCGCGATTTGAAACGTGCGCAAAAGCCCCTTGTGGAACAGCTCATGCGGCGGCAGCCCGGTGATATCCTCACCATCCATGGTCACCCGACCGGATGTGGGCTGCAGCACGCCAGCGATTACGTTGAAAAGAGTGGTTTTTCCGGCCCCGTTTGGCCCGATCAAACCGGTTATGGAACCCTTTGCGATTTCCAGCGATGCGCCATCAACCGCGTGGAATCCGCCGAAGTGCTTATGCAAGTCCTCGACGACGATCATGTCATTTCATCCCCTGCCGTTTTTCACGGCCTTTGAATTTGGAACAGCCCGGGGACACCCCGGGCTGGTCACACGTTAACATCTGAATGAAATCAGACGATCAGCGGTACTTCACAGTGGAAACAGCGCCGTCCTTGATTTCGATTTCACGGTAGGAGCCCGCGCTCTCACCTGGGCCGATCAGCTCAACGCCAGTCGCACCCTGATAGTCGATCTCCCCGCCAGCGGCCAGGATCTCAAGTGCTTTGCCCAGTTCGCCTGGGTTGATCTGCTCACCTGGGCCGTTTGCCACGTCCAGGATTTTGCTGGCGTAATCCGCAGGTGCAACAGAGCCCGCAGCCTGCATTGCCAGCAGGATCAGAGCCGCCGCATCGTAGGATTCGCCCACATAAGCGGAGGTGCCGTCGAAGTCAGCGCCTTTGGTCATTTCGGCAAAGATTTCAGCGCCCTGGCTCTGGGAGCCCGCGATCTGACCGAAGGAACCATCTAGATCTGGACCCACGTTCTTTGGCAAGGAGTCGCCCACCATGCCATCTGGCAGACCAAAGGTGTCAAACGCGCCTGTGTCCAATGCGCCCTGGATCACACCCAGACCACCCTGGTCGAGGTAACCGGCAACAACCAGCACGTCGCCGCCGGCAGACGCCAGCGCGCCAACTTCAGCGGAGTAGTCGCCTTTGCCGTCTTCGTGCGCTGCGACGATGGTCACTTCACCACCGATGGCTTCGAACGATGTCTTGATGGCGTCGGACAGGCCTTTGCCGTAGTCGTTGTTGGTGTAGGTCAGCGCGATGGAGTTCACGCCACGGTCTTTCAGCACCTCTGCCATGATCTGACCCTGACGGGCATCAGACGGCGTGGTGCGGAAGAACAGACCGTTGTCTTCCATGGTGGACAGGCCTGGGGACGACGCCGAGGGCGACACCATAACCATGCCATTTGGCACAGCAACGTTCTGCAGCACCGCGCCGGTCACGCCGGAGCAGTCAGACCCCATGATGCCGTTTGCACCATCAGACAGCAGCTTTTCCGCGCTCGCGGTGGCAATGCCGTTGTCGATGCAGGCAGAATCTGCGCGCATGGTGACAACTTTGGCACCGTCCAGCAGCTTGCCGGATGCGCTGACTTCTGCGGCGGCCATCTCGGCGCCACCTGCCATGTGGGGTGTCAGGGATTCAATCGGACCGGTGAAGCCCAGAAGGATGCCCAGTTTGACTTCTTTTGCGTGGCCACCTGCAAATGCAGTGCCAGCTGTCAGAGCGGCGGCGGCTGTCGCCATCATCAGTTTTTTCATTTTATGAACTCCCAGTGTTGGAACACAATGTTCGACGGCGACCCTAGGCAAGCCGACCAAGAAAGGAAAGAGCAACTGTGCCCGCTGACCGTAGGTTTTTTGCCATTTTTGCTGGTTTTTTCCGCACGATTGTGACCCGCGCCGCTTCTGCCGCGACGCCTGTCGCAATTTTCAATTGGTGATAATTCTGCGCAGCATTTCCCCAGATCGTGCTAGTTCATTTTCCGTCGAGTGCCAGAGGAAATCAATCAAATCGACCTTATGCACGGGTGCATTTGGGGTTGGGCAGTTCAGCACCTATTTTACACGGTAACGCTTGCACCCGCGGGTTCAGATGGGCGCCATCACAGGTATACAGGCAGGCTGGCATAGCCGAGCACAGTCAGGGTTTGGCACAGTTAGGGTTTGGCACAGTCAAGGTCGGGCACCGTCAGTCGCACTCAGGGAGGAAAAACCGTCATGTTGATTTCTTACACACAGGTCCAGGGCGATCGGACATCCGAGGATCGTGACAACGGTTGCTCGTACCCTGCTGCAGACTACGAGCCCAAAGGCAGAAGAGCGCGGCCCGTCCACAATTCAGCGGGACTGCTAGCCAGCGCGGTGTTTCTGACCTACGCGTGGCAGTCCGCTCTGGTTGCACAGACGATGGCCACGAGCCAGGGCGATTTGCAGGTTGCCCCCGTGGTCACAGGGTTGGATGTGCCCTGGGGGTTCGACTTTCTGCCCGGTGGCGGCATTGTCGTCACCGAACGAGAGGGCGACCTGCTGTTGGTCCAAAACGGTCAGGCCAGATCTGTTCGGGGCGTCCCAGACGTGGTGGCTGCCGGGCAGGGTGGATTGCTGGACGTGCTGGTCGCGGAGGATTTCGCCAGCAGCAATCTTGTCTATCTCAGCTATGCGAAAAAGGTCGGGCAGGGCAGCGCCACCGCCATTGCACGCGCGCAATTGGATCTGGCTAACGCGCGCCTTGTAAACCTCGACGATATCTTTGTGGCAGCGCCCGCCAGCACAACGGGTCGACATTACGGGTCGCGCATGGCCGAAGGGCCAGACGGGTATATCTACTTCACCATCGGTGACCGGGGTGATCGCCCATCCGCGCAGTCGTTGGCGTCACACAATGGCAGCGTTTTGCGCATTCACCCCGATGGGCGCGTTCCAAATGACAATCCGTTTGTGAGCCGACAAGATGCCTTGCCGGAAATCTGGTCGTTCGGTCATCGCAATCCGCAGGGGCTCGGCTTTTCTCCGGACGGTCAGCTTTGGGCGGTCGAACATGGCGCGCGTGGCGGCGATGAAGTCAATCACATCCGTCCAGGTGCCAACTATGGCTGGCCAATCATTGCTTACGGACGGCATTATTCCGGGTTGAAAATCGGCGAGGGCACGGAGCGCGACGGCATGGAACAGCCCGCCTATTACTGGGACCCCTCCATGGCGCCGTCGAACCTGATGGTATATTCCGGCAAGATGTGGCCGGAGTGGGAGGGCGATGTTTTCGTCGGCTCGCTCAAGTTCAACTATATCGCGCGCCTGTCGGAAACCGCCGGAGGGGGCGGAGCATCTGGGCAATCCCTGACCGAAGTCGAACAGCTCAAGAGCGTGGAAACCGGTCGGATCCGCGATGTGCGCGAGGCGCCGGATGGCAGCATCTGGTTCGCATCACAAGGAGATGGTGCGATTTATCGCTTATCCCGTTGACGGATTTCCGTGCCTGAGGCCGGCATGAACTGGAGCTGGCATGATCTGGCAGGGCGGCGATGCACATCCCTGCCAAATCCTTGTTCAAAACGAAGGCAGCGCCGTCAGGCCGGCGCCCCTTTGGTCCCGCGTTCGCGGTAGGGGGTGGTGTTGTAATGCGCCCGGTAGCATTTGGAAAAATGCGAAGGCGAGGCAAAACCACAGGCTAGGGCGACGTTGATCACGCTCATATCCGTTTGCATCAACAGGTTGCGCGCCTTCTGAAGCCGCAGTTCCATGTAATACCGCTTTGGCGAGCGGTTCAGATACCGGCGAAACAAACGCTCCAACTGACGGGTCGACATGCCGACATTCTGCGCCAAAACCGATGGGCTGATCGGCTCTTCGATGTTGGCTTCCATCATTTGGATCACCATCGACAGTTTTGGGTGGCGCACGCCAATCCGGGTCGGGATCGACAGACGTTGGGTGTCCTGGTCGGTGCGGATAGAAGAATAGATCAGCTGATCCGCAACCGAATTGGCGAGATCTTCGCCATAATCACTGGCCACAAGTTTCAGCATCAAATCAATCGATGAGGTCCCGCCAGCGGTCGACATGCGGTTGCCGTCGATCACAAAGACGGATTTGGTCAGCTCGACTTCAATGAATTCTTCACTGAAACTGTCAGCGTTTTCCCAATGGATCGTAGCGCGTTTACCGTCCAAAAGCCCGGCGCGTGCCAGCGCATAGGACGCCGTACAAAGCCCACCCACCACGAGACCTTTGCGCGCTTCGCGGCGCAGCCAGGACAACAGCTTCTTGGTCGTGGCATCCTGCACCGAAATCCCGGCACAGACCAAAATCGTGTCGTCCCGCTGCAGTTCGATCAGATCCTCATCCACCTGGAACGATGTGCCCGCCGAACAGCTGACTGTGGTGCCCCCTTTGCTGAGCAACGTCCAGCTGTAGGCCTCGCGCCCCAACATCCGGTTGGCGATGCGCAGGCATTCCACCGCGGATGCGAACGACAACATCGAAAAACTGTCCAATAAAACAAAGGCAAAGCGGCGTGTTTGCGGCTGTGACCCTTTGGTATGTGTTGGCGTGCTTGGTGATCGCATGGCCAGCGTCCTTGTCGTTTTCGTTGGTCTTTCGCACTGCAAGGAGAGAGCGAAAGTCAGGGATCGTGTTCATAGCTTTGCGGCCGCGTCAAGAGTTTGCAAATCTAAACTGGTCAGCGGAAGCGGGATTTCGTATAGGTAGCGCCCACATTACAAGATTTCATTCGGAGAAACAGCTATGAGTGAGTGGCAAAAATCGACCTGGCGCCAGAAACCGCGGGTACAGATGCCAGACTATACCGACGCCAATGCGCTGTCGGCGGTAGAGGCTCAGCTGTCAAAGTATCCGCCGTTGGTCTTTGCAGGCGAAGCCCGCCGTCTTAAACAACACCTGGGTGCTGCCGGCCGTGGCGAGGCGTTCTTGCTGCAAGGTGGTGACTGCGCCGAGAGCTTCGATCAGTTCAGCGCTGATGCCATCCGTGACACCTTTAAGGTGATGCTGCAGATGGCGATGGTTCTGACCTATGCGGCCAAAGTCCCTGTGATCAAGGTTGGCCGCATGGCTGGGCAATTCGCGAAGCCGCGCAGCGCACCCACCGAAACCGTGAACGGTGTGGAACTGCCGAGCTACCGTGGTGACATCATCAATGATCTGGCCTTCACCGAGGCGTCGCGCGTTCCGGATCCAAAACGGATGTTGCAGGCCTACACCCAGGCGGCCGCCACCGTGAACTTGCTTCGTGCATTCTCGACCGGCGGTTATGCCGATGTGAACCAAGTCCACGCCTGGACACTTGGCTTTGCCGAGGGCGAGAAAGCGGAACGCTACAGAGAGATGGCGAATCGGATTTCCGATACGCTTGATTTTATGAAGGCTGCTGGCATCAACAATGACACGGCCCACACGCTGCAATCGGTGGAGTTCTACACCAGCCACGAGGGTCTGCTTCTGGAATACGAAGAGGCGCTGACGCGTCTGGACAGCACCTCTGGCAAATGGCTTGCCGGGTCGGGACATATGCTGTGGATCGGCGATCGCACCCGTCAGCCTGACGGTGCGCATGTCGAATTCCTAAGCGGTGTGCAAAACCCGATCGGGCTGAAATGTGGTCCGACGACCACCGCCGAAGATCTCAAAGTGCTGACGGAAAAGCTGAACCCCGAAAACGAAGAGGGCAAGCTGACCCTGATCGCACGATTTGGTGCTGGCAAAGCGGGCGAGCATCTGCCCCGTCTGGTGCAAGCGGTGAAAGAGGTTGGTGCAAACGTCACTTGGGTCTGCGATCCGATGCACGGCAACACCATCAAATCCGCAACCGGTTACAAGACCCGCCCATTCGAAAGCGTTCTGCGCGAAGTGCGCGATTTCTTTGGTGTCCACGAAGCAGAAGGCACCATCCCGGGTGGCGTCCATTTCGAGATGACCGGCCAGGACGTGACCGAATGTACCGGCGGCGTGCGTGCGGTGACTGATGAAGATCTCAGCGATCGCTATCACACCGCCTGTGACCCGCGCCTGAACGCGAGCCAATCGCTCGAACTTGCGTTCCTGGTGGCGGAAGAGATTTCGCAACTGCGCGATCGCACCGCAACACGCGCCGCGGTGTAACCGCGCCCAGGCTGCATAGCGGCTGAAAAAACAGGCCCCTGCGTTACGCGCGGGGGCCTTTTCAATTTCATCTTGATCCCAGCTGCTGAGCGAGTTGGTGAGCAGACTGTGCACATCTTGGCCTGGTTGCCCCCTTGTGATTGGGTCAAACGCGTGATGCCTACGGAATCAGATTTCTAGGCAGCACACCTATAAATTCCTTATCATTCGTATTGGCTTGTGCTTCATTTCCAGCAAAACAACATGCTGGGGTGTGAAAATGGCGCGTTCGGACATGAGCGATCTGGAGTGGGAGTTCATCAAGGCAGTCTTGC
>NZ_JAJDWC010000148.1 GCF_022825805.1 Phaeobacter sp. | reverse complement strand
CGAATACACGTCTTCGAACTTCATAAGTCGAACTTCCTGTAACACTTCTGTCCGCTTCATAACGCCTCCTTTCGGAGACATGATAAAACCGGACAGATCGCATGTTACCTACACCGGACATATCGCTTGTTAGCGACACAGCCCCTACCCGCATGCTTGATCCAGCGGCACTGCGCATATATGATGCGCATGAAAGAGGTGGATCATGCAGTCACAATCCGCACCCAAGAAACCGACAAACCTGACGCTGGATCAAGGGCTTTTGTCCGAAGCGCGCTCTTTTGGGGTTAACCTGTCTCAGGCCGCAGAAGCTGGGTTGAGGCAGGCGGTGCAAGATGCAAAGGCCGAAGCCTGGAAACGCGAAAATGCTGCTGCGCTGCAGTCTTCAAACCGGTGGTTTGAGGAAAAAGGCCTGCCCTTGGATCGCTATCGTCCGTTCTGATGGCCCGATTTGACGTCTACACCAGCTCCGATCGCACCGCGTATCTATTGGACGTTCAGGCCGATCTGTTGGAGAGCCTGAACACGCGGATTGTTGTGCCGTTGATGCCACTCGATGCGGCGCCTGCACCGGCCAAACGGCTGAACCCAGTCTTTGATATCCAATCCGGACGCTATGTGATGGTGACGCAGTTTCTGTCGGCGGTGCCCACATCGCTGCTGAAAACCCCTGTTGCGACCCTTGCGTCCCGCGACAATGATATCATGCAGGCGCTTGATCTGGCGCTGACAGGGATCTGATCACTCTGCCTCGCCCTTAATCACAGGGGTCCGACCGAACCGGCCTGATTGAACTGTCCGGACTTAACTGGGCTCTTCAAACTGCTTTGCGCGCGTGTTTCAAAAATTGTCAGCTGACATTTTGTCAGCCCTCAGCCAATCCCCCTACCCATCCCCTGCCCTGCCCTGCGAAATATCCAGCCAGACGCCATGCTGTTTTGGGCGCGCCAGCAAGCAAGCGTCACAAGATCAGCCCACCGTTTCCTTTCGCAGTTCAGCAGCCAGGTG
Source organism: Phaeobacter sp. (assembly GCF_022825805.1). Taxonomy (GTDB): domain Bacteria; phylum Pseudomonadota; class Alphaproteobacteria; order Rhodobacterales; family Rhodobacteraceae; genus Phaeobacter. The sequence goes on along the minus strand of NZ_JAJDWC010000148.1, from coordinate 4,810 downwards.
GTGAAAGGCAGCGCCAGACTGTTGGGCATAGGCGAGGATCCATGCCCCTTGCAGCCGCATGTGCAGCGACAGCGCAGCCTGCTGCGGATCATCAACCCCAAAGCGTTCGGCTTGCCGTGCCAGACCGGCGGTCCACATGTCATAGATCTCTTGCGCGGTTTTGCGCAGCGCAGGTTCAGAGGGGGTGGCCTGCAGGATGCTCACCACCGGGCAGGCGGGCACACAGCTTTGGGGCTCGGCCGCCGCTGCAAGTGCTTCGCAGGCTCGCACCCCACCCTCTTTAAAACTTGCGGCTTGATCAAAACACTGCCCCAGCATCGCTGCGACCCAATCCCCGGCCCAACGGGTTGCAGCATCGGCCAGTTCGACCTTTCCACCCGGAAAATGATAATACAGCGATCCTTTGGGCAAATCCGCAGCCTCTAGGATCTCTTTCAACCCGACCCCGGCATAGCCCTTGCTGCGGAACAGCCGGGACGCTGTGCGGATCAATTTATCGCGGTTCTCACTCGATGACATGACGTCATCTTTAGTCCAGATAGACCAAACGGTCTACATCGTTTATAGACCAAATGGTCTAATGTGTGATGTGCGAGGAACGGCAATGGAGCAGACCGCTGAAACAGTTGTCATCCCCTGTGGTGGATCCACGATGCTGGGCAGGTTTTACCCGGCCAGCGGAGATCCTCGTGCCTCTGTGGTGTTGAACAGCGCGACGGGCGTTCCCCAGCGGTATTATCGTCACTTTGCCCAATGGGCCGCGCAGCAGGGACTGAATGTGCTGACCTATGACTACCGTGACTTTGGCGAAAGCCTCACGCAGCGCCAAAAAGACAGCCCGCTGACAATGGCGGATTGGATGCTGGAGGATCAAAGCGCAGCTTTACGCGCTCTTACCGAATTGACACCTACCGGACCGATCTGGGTTCTGGGACATTCACTGGGCGGGCTTGGTGTTCCATTCCAAGACTATGATCCGCGTGTGAGCCGCATTACCACAATTGGCAGCGGGTTTGCCCATCACTGGGACCATCCGTGGAGCTATCGCCCCTTGGTCATTGCCTTTTGGTTTCTGATCGGTCCGCTGGCAACGACACTGATGGGATATCTGCCGGGAAAAGCGCTTGGGTTTGGTGCGACCCTTCCTGCCGGGGTCTATTGGCAATGGCGCCGTTGGTGCACCAGTCGTGATTTCTATGCCAGCGATATTGGCACCGCCCTGCCCCACCCGAATTACAAACGCGCCCTGCCCCAGCTTCGGATCTGTGTGGCTAAGGACGATGTGGTGGTTCCGCCAGATGGGGTTCGTCGCTACGCCGAGAGTTTGCGCGACTATGGCGCAGATTTTGTTACGTTCGACCCTGCGGTGTATGGTCTGCGCGCGCTCCGCCATATTGAACTGTTCGGTCCGGGTAATGACGCGGTTTGGGCTGATCTATTGGCGCTATCCGAAATATCTGACGACAGTTGCGAGGCTGTGCCCGCGTGATCGGATCATTGCGGACTTGATGTTGGCCCCCGCACTGGTCACCAGTTTGCGCTCGCTGGGTTTTGCGCGCTCAATCGCTTTTGCTTCGATTACACCTTCCGCAATAGCTTCCGCACAGGCGGTTGAAACATTTACCGGGCTGATCAGAATGCTGGGCGCTTAGCCCATTTTGAACCTGTCAGCTTGCCCTTGTATCCGTCTAGATCTTAACCGCTGTCAAACCACGCCAGGGAGCTCTAAATCTCTTCGGGCAGCCATTTAGCAGCAGGACGCTCAAAATGCACTCGCTAGCGGCCGCAGTGCTCTACGGAGCCTGCATTGGCCGGGCACTCTCTGGGCTTCAGTAGCTCCTCCCGGTGAAGGACCTGCGCGGACGTCAGTCGTGTTTTGGTAATGACTGCCACTCCAACGGCATAGGGGCCTCGCGAAACGCAAACCGCAGCAAATGGCGCTCTATCACATCGCAAGTTTCCACCAGTTGTTCCGGCGTGCCTGCTGTTATGAGCATCCGCAATATCTCTTCCGATACCCGCAACTCCGCCAGCCCGCAGCTGAACTCTAGCCGGACACAGCCGTCACCTTCAGTCACCGGAATTTTATGTGAGAAATGGCGCACCATCTTCGCGAAATACCCCTGTGCCCCGGCGGAATAAAACTTTGCTTTTGCTTGCATTCTGACTCTCCCATGGCTTTTTATTGTTCACGTAACAGTTTGTGATAAGAGAATTTCTGCAAAGTTCCCAATTTCTGTATTATGATCCAAAGAGGGCAAAACGCCCTGCTTCAGCGACACAGGTTCTGCCCATGACAGCCAAAGAATCTTCCTCCAGCAACGCTGAGTTTTTTGGCGACTACGACGAACGGGTGGCCTACAACCGCGTCTGGTTCAACGTGATGCGCGCCCATCGGAAATTCCATCCCTGCATTGCGAAGGCCTTGAAAACTTCTGGTCTCAATGACCCGATCTGGTACGAAATCCTGCTCGAGGTTGAGCTTGCCGGCACGGACGGACAGCCAATGGCGGAACTGGAAAAAAAGTTGTTCGTCCCGCAATATGCGCTCTCCCGTCACGTCTCGCGGCTTGAAAAGGAAGGCTATCTGCGGCGTGAGTTTATCGCTGATGGCCGCCGCAAGCAGATCCTATTCCTGACGGAGAAAGGGACCGGAGTACATTTGCGTGTATGGCCGGCCTATGTTGAGGCAATGCAGGCTGAAATCGCGCCGCTCATGAGTACCGAAGACGCCTACGCCTTGTCGCGCCTTCTGATCAAGCTGCTGCCCTGACACAAGGTTCAGGGCAGCAAGCGGTCTTACATCAGAACTTCATCACCGCTTCGATCACGAACGAGCGGCCGGGCTCATTCATGGTGGCAAATCCGGTGAACTCGCCGCCATAGGTCGCACGGTCCGCATAGGTTTCATCAAACAGGTTGTTGATGCTGCCACGAATGGTGGCACCTTTCAGCGCTGGCGGCGAATACTCGGCAAAGAGGTTTACCACCTCGTAACCCGGAATCGCCTGCCCGGCATATGATCCCTGCGGATCATAAGAGGCCGCCGCCTCGAGACTACCGCCAATCAGCATATCGTAATACGGCAGCTCCTGCTGCACTTCCAGCGCCAGAACATGGCCCAAGGGGGCGCCGAAATCGCGGAGGTCGTAGTTGCTTGAGGCCTGCCCGTTCACCTTAGCTTTACTGTAGGAATAAGTCAGACGGGCAAACCCTCCACCCCAGCCATAGGTAGCTCCCAGATTGGCACCTTTGCTTTCGAAATCAACTAGTGTCACTCGTCCGCTCACATCGTCACGGGCGTCGTCAAATTTGGTTTGGAACACCTCGGCACTGAGAGCCCAAGCCCCTGGGGTCCAATCGGCACCGAGAATGATGTTCTTTGCCCGTGATGGGCGCAGACTAGAATAATCACGGGTGTTCCAGAACTCAAAACTGTCGCCCAGATCTACACCACCGAAAACATTCGAGTACCCAGCCCGTACCGAGAATTCATCTGTAATGTCATAAACCAGAGATAGGTTGCCACTTGCACCGCTGTGCGAAGACTGCTGGATTTGTTCAGTGCTGAGCCACCGGTATCCGGTGAAGTCCTGCCAATCATAGCGCAGACCGCCGGAGATGCTCAGCCTGTCTGTGGGTTCAAGGCGTGCCTGAGTAAAGATACCGATGTTGTCGGACTTTTCAGACGCTGTACCCGGCACCACCCACGAGCCTGAGACCTCGGTCTTGCGGTTCTGAAAGTCGATCCCGGCAGTGATACTGTTGTCAACCGACAGATGGAATTCGTTCTGCAGAACAAGCGAGTATGTAGACGATGTGGAAAATGTTGAACCCGCCCAAGGGTCAGTGGGACGGTCTACGTCAGTCGCAGAATATCCAAGGGTCGCAGACGGGTCCCAAAGGCCGGTATTGTTCACATTCTCATAACGCAAGGAGTAAATTTTGCGGGTCGTGTCATAGGCATAGATGCCGCGGCTACTGGCGCCGAAATTCGGCTGGAAATTGCGAATCTCATTGTCCTGGATCTGCTGGCCGGACAGTTCCACCCGGTGACCTTCGTCGGATTCATAGGCAAATTTCAGCAGCCCAACGCTCATATTGGCGGCGGTGCCCGTCATTTCATTGCCGTCACCGTCGCTATAGTTTTCGCCCGTCGCCCGTTTCGCATAACCCAACACCTCAAAACCGCCAGACCGGCCTGTCAGCGTCAGCGATCCCTGAGCAGTCTCGCCGTTGGAAGAATAGCCCAAGCGTGCGATGCCGCCAAGATTCTGACCGTCCTTCAAAATATCTTCGGCATCCACCGTCTCCATGACGACGCGGCCTGCCAACGCACGTGGCCCCGCGTCTGCCGGAGCAACGCCTGGATCGACCCGGACAGATTTCATTAGGCCTGGATCAAAGGCATTGGCGCTCAAATGGTGGAAAATGCGGTTATTTTGCGACACGCCGTCGACTTGGATGGCGAGGTTGAGCATGTCCACACCATTTACGAAAATCTTCTGCGCAATGGGTATGCCACCGCCAACCGAGACGCTGGCGATCCCCGCGAACAGGTCCTTGACGTCACCCAAACGGGCGCGTTCCAGTTCTGCATCTGCCACATAGACCGAAGAGGCCCTGTCAGCAGCGTTACCCTTTTCATCCTGCTGGCGGACGATAATCGGGTCTAGGCAGCACACCTATAAATTCCTTATCATTCGTATTGGCTTGTGCTTCATTTCCAGCAAAACAACATGCTGGGGTGTGAAAATGGCGCGTTCGGACATGAGCGATCTGGAGTGGGAGTTCATCAAGGCAGTCTTGC